>JAISGX010000033.1 GCA_031262805.1 Verrucomicrobiota bacterium
GGCACGCTCAACGGCATTGAGGTGCAGGCCATCCTGCAGGGGGATGAGGAATTGGTTCCGCTCTCCCAACGCATTCTGGGTCGCACCGCCGTGGATGACATCCGCGACCCGGTTTCCGGCGAGGTGTTGGTGGCTGCCGGATATGAAATCGACGAAAAGGTGGTGGAAAAAATCCGCCGTGCCGAACTCGAAAGCATCAAGATTCGTAGCGTGTTGACGTGCGAATCCAAGCGGGGCATCTGCGCCAAATGCTACGGCCGCAATCTGGCCAACGGCCGCACGGCCGTGCTAGGCGAGGCCACGGGAATCATTGCCGCCCAGTCCATTGGTGAACCAGGCACGCAGCTCACGATGCGGACGTTCCACATCGGCGGTACCGCCAGTAGCACCTTCAAGCAGCCTGAAATCGTGGTCAAGCAGGATGGCATCATCCGTTACGAGGAACTCCATGCGGTTCCGGGACCGGACGGTAACTATATCGTGCTCAATAAGAACGGCATGATCACTTTGTATGACAAGGAAGGCCGCGAACTGGAACGCCATACGATCCAGCTTGGCGCCACGATCACCGTTGCCGACGGCGAAGCCGCCAAAAAGGGGACGGCCGTAGTCAAGTGGGACCCGTACAATGTGCCGATTCTGAGCGAATTCGCCGGTACGGTGGACTTCCGTGACTTCATTGTGGGCGTGACCGTTCGCAAGGAAGTGGATGAAGCCACCGGCATGGAAGATCTGGTCATCTTGGAACACCGCGATGAAATCCATCCGCAATTGTTGATTCGAGATCTGAAGGACAAGAAGAATATCTTGGCTTCCTATACCATTCCCGCCGGCGCCCATGTGGTGGTCGACAAGGAAGAGGAAGTCTACGCCGGTGCTGTGGTGGCCAAGACGCCCCGCAAGCAAGCCCGCACGAAGGATATTACCGGCGGTCTGCCGCGTGTGGCGGAACTGTTTGAAGCCCGCAAGCCGAAGGATGCCGCGGAAATCGCCAAGATCGACGGCATCGTCGAAATGGGTGGAATCGCCCGCGGTCGGCGGAAGTTGCTGGTTCGCGACCCCATCACCGGGGATGTGGAAGAGCACTTGATCCCGCTGAGCAAGCACGTCGTGGTCTATGCCGGCGACCGCGTCAAGAAAGGCCAGTCGCTGACGGAAGGCCCCGTGATTCCGCAGGAAATCTTGGAAGTCTGCGGCCCGCAGGAACTGCAGGAATACCTCGTGAACGAAGTGCAGGAAGTGTATCGTCTGCAAGGTGTGGAAATCAATGACAAGCACATTGAGATCATTGTCCGGCAGATGTTGCGCAAGGTCCGGATTGTGGAACCCGGCGACACCGGCTTCCTCTGGGGCGAGCAGATCGAAAAGCAGACCTTCCTCGAGGTCAACCGCCGTGTGGCGGAAGAAGGGCGCAAACCCGCCGAAGCCACGCCGTTGCTCTTGGGCATCACCAAGGCTTCTCTTGAGACGGAAAGCTTCATTTCGGCCGCTTCTTTTCAGGACACGACCCGTGTCTTGACTGATGCCGCCACTCTGGCCCGCGTGGACAATCTGCACGGTTTCAAGGAAAACGTGATCATGGGGCATGTCATTCCGGCTGGCACCGGTTTTTCGATGTACCGCAACATCAAGCTTGTCCCTCTGGCGGAACCGATTGCCGTGGAAGAACTGCTGGGCGACCAACTGCCGACGTCGGAGCCGGGCGAAATTTAATCGGGTCCTTCAAGACCACGAAGCGACGGTCCGGGGTTTTCTCCCCGGGCCGTTTTTTTATCTTTCGCTGAATCTCGGGAAGAAAAAGCATTCTATTGCATTGCGGCGCGCCATGCGAAAGGGTATCTTTTGCAGAATTTATGAGACCGATCGGACAACTGGAAACAGAAGAACAAGCTCGCCTTTTTGCAGATTATCTTTTTGTTCATCACATTGATGCCCAGATAGATACCCCTTCCAAGCCTGGAGTGGGATGGACCATCTGGGTGTTGGACGAAGACCAAGTGGATGAAAGTCGTGGGCTGTTGTCCCGCTTTCGTAGCATGCCGGATGCCGAAGAGTTTCAAACTGCGGCCGCCGCAGCCAGAATCCAGCGCCAGCAGGAGAAAATAGAGGAACAGGCGGAAGCCAAAACCATCCGCCGCTTGGATCCCTTTCCCTGGCAAATGGGTCGCGGCGGTTTCAACATGGTGTTGCTGATCGGCTGTGTGATGGCCGCTTTTTTGACCCGTCTGGGACAGAACGAAGAAGTCCTCCAATGGCTGTTTCTGTCGCTTCCCTTGGTGGAGCATGGGCAGGTTTGGCGCTTGCTGACACCCTGTTTTCTCCATTTCGGCCTCTTCCATTTAATTTTCAATATGTGGTGGTTGCAGGACTTGGGCGGCGTGCTGGAGAGGCAAATCGGAACATGGCGGTATGCCGCACTGGTGCTGGTGGTGGCGGTGACCTCTAATTTGTCTCAGTATTTTATCGGCGGAAGCCATTTCGGCGGCATGAGCGGCGTGGTGTACGGATTGTTCGGCTATCTGTGGGCACGTGGACGCTTTGACCTGAAGTTTCAGATGGGGGTTTCCCCCATGGCGAGTGGATTGTTGCTGATTTTTCTGGCGATGGGTATCTTTGGCTTAATGGGACCAACTGCCAATGCCGCCCATTTTTCTGGCTTGGTGACGGGGGCCGCCATGGGTTGGCTAGCCGCCCAACGGACGTTCCGGCGCATGCTCTAGCGAGGATAGGGCTGAAGCCATTCCCGCATGGGGGGAGAACCGCAGTGGATTTCTTCGGGTGTACAATATTTCAATGCCTGATGGGGTTGGCGGTTGGTGCACAGCCAACACGGTTTCATAGCCATGGTTCTCCGCCGTCATGCGGCTGGACAAGTCGCAAGAAGGAGCCTGTTCGCGGTAGAGCGTTGTCATCCCGAGCCCGTATGTTTGGCCCGCCTGATGAATCGAGTCAAACTTGCCTCGGGCGATCTCATCGAGCATTTGCCGCTGAAACGCCCCGCTGTATCTCTTCGTTATCTTCTCTCTGCTACTCCTCATACAAAGGGGCAAGCTATTCCAAGACAACACAGTCCATGATGCCCGGCAATGCTCTTGTCGTGACCATGGGAGATTGGATTCACTTTCTGGAACTCGGTAGGGTCTCCCGAATCGGGCTCTCAGGCACACAAGCCTTGGTATAACAAAAAGAAAACCCACCGACGGTACTGACGAAGGGTTTCCTTTGAAAATTGGTAGCGGGGCTTGGATTTGAACCAAGGACCTTCAGGTTATGAGCCTGACGAGCTACCGGGCTGCTCCACCCCGCAATCTGTTTCAACTGCAGAGAGAAATATACGTGTTCCAATGGAAAGATCAAGAGGGAAAATAAGATAATTTTTCCAAGGAGAAAGATTTGGCCAGTCCTTCTCCCCGTGGATGGGGCAAGAAAACTTGCCGTGACAGGAGTCACCAAGGTATAATAGATACATGAAACCGTGGCAAATTTCCCGCAAGGATGTGATCGGCATTAAGTTCAGCTGTCCGGAGTGCGGACAGAAGGTGGATGCCGGGCGTGAATTGTTCGGCGAGCTGGTGGAATGTCCGGGGTGTGGCCGAATAATGATGGTGCCGGATTTGAAAAATGTGCCGGGAAGCTTTGACGTCAAGCGGGTGCCGAAGACGGCACGGAAATCGGTATGATCCGGCGGCGGAAAGGTGGATGCCTGGGGTGTAGCGTTGCGATAGGCCTATTTCTCGTCGTGTTGTGCGCGGCCTGGATCGGGTTGGGTTTGTATCCATTTCTCGCTCCTCATGCGCCGATTGCATCCGATGCCTTGGTGATCGAGGGGTGGCTAAAGGACGACCAACTCCTGCAGGCCCTAGGTTGGGCGGCGGGGAATGGAATTACCACCATCTATCTCACGGGAGGGCCGATTGAAACCGGAGCATGGCTGTCGGAGTGGGGGACGTTTGCGGAGATGGCACGAGCCCGTTTGTTGGCTTTGGATCAAGCCAAGCCGTTTAATCTGGTGGCGGTTCCTGCCGGAAAAGTGAAGCGGGATCGAACCTACGCCTCGGCGGTGGCGTTGAAGGCGCATCTGCAGATGCCTCGCGGTGCGTTCAATTTGGCCAGCGAAGGCCCTCACACTCGCCGTAGCCGACAAATTTTTCAACAGGTTTTCGGAGATGGGGTGGAAGTGGGCAGTCTGGCCCTCACGCCTCTGGAATATGATTCCTCGGATTGGTGGAAGACCTCCGAAGGCGTCCGCTCCGTCATCAGCGAAAGCATTGCCTATGCCTACAGCTTGCTTGTCCGCCTCCGGCAGAAGGAAGCGGAATGAGCGGCTCCTATTGCATGGTGCTGACGACGTGCGCGGATGAGGAAACGGCCCGCCGTCTGACGGACGGCCTGCTGACGGAACACCTGGTGGCGTGCGTGCAGCGCATGCCTGTTCAAAGCGCATACTGGTGGGAGGGTAGCGTGCAGCATGAAACGGAGCTCCTCCTCCTGATGAAAACTCGGCTGGATCGATATCCCGCCGTGGAAGCTTGGCTTCGGGCGGAACATCCCTATGAGGTGCCGGAAGTGATTCAGCTCCCCATTTCCTCGGGCTTTCCGACCTATCTGGAATGGATTGCCGCCTCCACCCGGCCCGAGGCTTAAAAAGGAGGGGTAAGATCTTGGATAGGATGAGGACCGACTGCCAGCAATCGTTTTTCTCCATGCTGCTGTCTGACCCTTTGCGTCCACGCTACTATATATTGCTCCCGTTGAAACAAGTGCTAAATTAAGAGCGTATCGGGTGGCGTAAAGGACTCTCAAAAATGAAATCTTTATTTTTTTGCCTGCTTCTACGTAATGCCGTCCTTGACAAACGGGGGGCATTACATGATAGGCCCGGGGGCGAGGGAATTTACACAGGCGGGAAAGAGACAAAAGGGCAACGCGCTATTTAATATCCTCATCCGACCCAAAACGCACGCCTTCTCGTTTTATACTTACGACCCGCCCAATCAGCATCGATTCATCTAAGGCACCCCACATGCGACTATCATTCGCAATAGCAAGATTGTCGCCTAATACGAAATACTGGTTAGCCCCTAATCTGAAAGGCTGTTCGACGCCATATCTACCAGGATGATCAGTTACGCCTTCAAAACTTGGTGCCCCTATCTCTTTCGGCATAAGGTTTGATCCATTCAAAATGATATATTCATCACTGATCATGACGTTTTCTTGGGGCAAGCCAACGACCCGCATTACAAAGATCAGGTCATCGCGTGTGCCTTCAGAATGAATAAAACAGACTATATTGCCTCTTTCAATTCCACCCGATTTCTTGATCGGCACAACGTATACCATGTCACCGTGAATTAAGGTAGGAAGCATTGACTCGCTTGACACTCTAAATTTGTATTTAGTGCAGGAAATACACAGCATTGAAAACGCGACCAGAATGAGCAATGAGAGGTTAGCGCGCATCAATTCTACAATCTATAGGGTGGATAATTGGGTGCGGGCGGTGGGTCACATGGCCCCATGCACGGTCCCTCTGTTTTCTGCTCCCATTGGCCTCTTGATCCAGGAATTTCGTCATAATACTCACCAGATGTGCACAACCAAATACATAGCTTTGCGACACACTTTTCACACTCCAAAATGGTATCTTCACCAATTAAGTTATCGCAATTGCTTGGTCGCCATCCGCCGCCCAGCTATGGCGAAAATATCCACTGCAACCATGGCGGTCGTAGCCTCAATCCAAGATAATCCACTGCATTTACGGGCATATTTGCGACAAAACTATAGTGGGGGCATCGTATCCAAGCTCGTACTTCCCAAAAATCGACAAGGAGTCAGAAGATATTGCTCGAAATGCAATGTCAATCAGCGGATCCCGGTTGATCCACCTTCCGAGTTCGGGGTGATAGAATCTATAGCCGTAGTAGTTTATGGCGGTGGGTTCATCGTATTCCTTGGTGCTGAATTGGTATCGGGAATCGAAGG
>JAISGX010000063.1 GCA_031262805.1 Verrucomicrobiota bacterium
CAGCAGGGCGGTTTTGAGTCCGCTGAAACTGAGGCACAAGCCGATATCCCACCCATTGTCCGTCAGGCGGTTGCGGGCATGCTCCAGCCCCCGAGGGAATTTCACATAGGCGGCGGCGCCGCCACGGGCGGCGCATTCAATGGCCGGACCGCCGGGATATCCCAGGCCCAACAGCGTGGCACCCTTGTCTAGACATTCCCCCGCCGCGTCGTCCAGCGTCTGCCCCAGCCACCGGTATTCCCCCACGCCGCGCATGTCAATCAACCCGGAATGGCCGCCCGACACCAGCAGGACCAGCAGCGGAGCGTCCTGCGACGGAAGGACGGCGGCCGCATCCAGAAAAATGGCGGCCATATGGGCCTCCAGATGGTGCACCCCCCACACGGGCTTCCCGATGGCCTGCCCCAAGGCGCGGGCGCCCGTCAGGCCGATCAGCAGGGAACTGATCAGGCCAGGACCATGGGTTACGGCCAAGGCGTCGATCTCGTCCCACCCCACCCCGGCTCGGCGAATGGCTTCCGCCACCACCAAAGGGAAACGGCCGACATGTTCGCGGGAGGCCAATTCCGGCACCACACCCCCATACGGACGATGGCTCGCAATCTGGCTGTGGATGACGGAGGAGAGAACGTCGCGTCCATTTCGAACCACCGCGGCGGCGGTTTCATCGCAGGAGGATTCAATCCCGAGAAACAACATACGGCGGGCCGGGGTTATCGGTTCTGATAGACCAGAATGCCGCGCAACATATCGCAGGCACGCTCCAGCTGCGGGTCGGTCACATTCTGCCAGTCGATATCTTCGGCATCGACGGCATCGGGACCCGCAACGGGGACTTCATCGCCGGACTCATCCACCCATCCCTCATCGGAGGCATACTGGTTGGCATCGCCGTTTTTTTCTTCGGATTTGTTTCGGGAAATGATGATGTTGCGCCAGTTTTCCACCGACATCGGCACCACAATGTCCGGCTCGATGCCATTTTCATGAATGACCCGCTCGCTGGGAGTGTAATACTTGGCGGTGGTCAGCCGAACCGCCACACCGCCTTCGTGCGGCAAGACGCTCTGAACGGATCCCTTCCCGAAGCTTTTCTCCCCCACCAGCACTGCCCGCTGATTGTCCTGGAGGGCACCGGCCACAATCTCGGAGGAACTGGCGCTGAATTCATTGATCAGCACAGCCATCGGCACATCCGGAAAGGTTTGCCGGGCCCGGGCCCGGTATGCCCGCTCCATGCGGTTGTCGCGAGCCCGGGTAAAGACGATCAGCTCGCCCCGCTTCAAAAATTTCTGGGCCACATCCACCGCCGCCGTCAGAAGTCCGCCGGGATTGTTGCGTAAATCCAGCACCAGCGCCCGGACCGTCTGCTCCCGCAACTTGTCCAGCTCCACCTGCAGATCATCGGCGGTCCGCTCCCCGAACTGCAGCATGCGCACATAGCCGATGCCGCCGTCCAGCACTTGGGTATCCTTGATGCTCGGCACGCTGATGATGGCCCGCTGGAGTTCGAATTCCTTCACGAGCTGAGTCCGGGGACGAAAAATTTTGATTTTCACAGATGTGCCGGGATCACCGCGCAACTGCTTCACGGCATCTTCCAAGGCGAGGCCTTCGGTGCTCTGCGCGTTGATTTCCATGATCTTGTCGCCGGAAAGCAGTCCCGCACGGAAAGCGGGCGTATCCTCCATGGGGGTGATGACCGTCAATATGTTGTCCTTGATGCCGATGGTGATGCCCAAGCCGCCGAATTTACCGGCGGTGTCCTCCCGCATGGCCTCAAACGCTTTTTCGTCCATGAACTGGCTGTGAGGATCGAGCGACTGCAACATACCGCGGAGCGCACCGTAAATCAGTTCCTTATAGGTGGCCTTGTCGGCATCCACATAATTCGCTCGCACCTGCTCCACCACTTTGGTGAAAAGCCCGTACATTTCATATGGCGAGACATCCTCTTCGGCGGCCGCTCCGCTCTGGGGCGCCGCCTCTTTGGAATATAACCGAGCACCGACCGCCAGATTGGCGATCAGCACGGCGGCCATAAGCAACCATTTCACATTGCGGGCAACTGCTTTCATGTCATCCTTATCCTCTGCATGGGAAATCCAAACGTCCGTAACGTATCACGGCGGCGGAGCAATTTCCTATCTAAAACATCCATGCAGCCGGGATCGGCCGACAGGCTGATTATATGTGGGCATCCATATCCGGACGATAGCGGAAATAGATGGCGCCCAGCGGCGGAACGGTAATGGGAATGGAAAACGCCCGACTCTGCCATTCCACCGGCTCCGCTTTGACAAACCGCGGATTCCCGATGCCGCCGCCGCCGTAGATGGTGGCATCGGTGTTCAGGATTTCCTCATAGGTCCCCATCTTTGGCACCCCCATCCGGTAGCTGTTCCGGGGAACAGGCGTGAAGTTGAAACCGCAGACCATCAACTCATTCGGATCCTTTCCCTTGCGCAGGGTGAACAGCGTGCTGTTTTCCCAGTCGTTCAAATCCACCCATTCAAATCCCTCCCAGGAAAAGTCCGTCTGATGCAGGCAACCAAAGCCCTTCAGCACGGCATTCAAGTCGCGGGCCAGGCGCTGCATGCCGGAGTGGGAGTCATATTCCAGAAGGTGCCAATCGAGGCTTTCATCATGGTTCCACTCCCGCCACTGGCCGAATTCCATGCCCATGAAGGTCAGTTTCTTGCCAGGATGGGCGAACATATAGGCATACAACAGGCGCAGGTTGGCGAATTGCTGCCACATGTCGCCCGGCATCTTGGAGAGCATGGAGCCTTTGCCATGGACCACTTCATCGTGGGAGAACGGAAGGATGAAATTCTCATTGAAGGCATAAATCATCGAAAAGGTCATCTGCTGGTGGTGGTATTTCCGGAACACCGGATCCTTGTTCATATAATCCAAGGTGTCGTGCATCCAGCCCATATTCCATTTCAAATCGAAGCCGAGGCCGCCGAGGTAAACCGGCCGGGACACCATCGGCCAGGAGGTGGATTCTTCGGCGAACGTCAGGAAGCCCGGATAGTCGGCATGCACCCGCTCATTGAATTTCTTGAGGAAGTCCACGGCCTCCAAGTTTTCGTTTCCGCCGAAGCGGTTGGGGAGCCACTCGCCTTCATTCCGAGAATAATCCAGATAGAGCATGGAGGCCACGGCATCCACGCGAAGGCCGTCCACGTGATACACATCGGCCCAGAACACGGCATTGGACAACAGGAAGGAACGCACTTCGTTGCGGCCGTAGTTGAAAATATAGGTTCCCCAGTCGCGGTGCTCGCCCAAGCGGGGATCGTCATGCTCATACAGATGCGTCCCGTCGAAGTAGGCCAACCCATGGCCGTCCTTCGGAAAATGCGCCGGCACCCAATCCAGAATGACGCCGATGCCTTCCTGATGGCAACGGTCAACGAAGTATTTAAAATCGTCCGGGGAGCCGAAGCGAGATGTCGGCGCGTAATAGCCGATGGTCTGATATCCCCACGATCCATCGAAAGGATGCTCACTCACCGGCAACATTTCGATATGCGTATAGCCCATCTTTTTGACATATGGAACCAAGGTTTCCGCCAATTCTCGATAGGTCAGTACGCGGTTGTGATCCTCCGCCTTCCGCTGCCAGGAGCCCAGATGCACCTCATACACACTGATGGCTTCCTCTAGCCAATTCCGCATCCGCCGTCGTTCAACCCACTCTTGGTCGGTCCAAGCGTAGGCATTCACATCCCACACCATGGAGGCCGTACGGGGGCGCAATTCTGCGGCAAAAGCAAATGGATCGGCCTTTTGGGCAAGATATTCGTCATGGCCTTTGACTTCGAATTTATACAAATCGCCCTGCTTGAGTCCGGGAAGGAAAAGTTCCCACAGCCCGGAATTCCCCCGCTGCTGCATCGGGTGGATCCGGCCATCCCATTGGTTGAACCAGCCGACCACCGACACCCGGATGGCATTGGGAGCCCACACAGCAAAATGCACACCCTCGACGCCCTCCACGGTGGTCACATGCGCCCCGAGCTTCTGATAGGAGCGGAAATTGGTTCCCTCCCCGTGCAGATAAATGTCCAGATCGGTCAGCTGGAGAGGAAAACGGTAGGGATCCTCCATCTCCGTCCAGGTGCCGTCATACCACGTCAACCGCAAGGCATAGGCGAACGGCGCGGTTTTCGGAAAGAACAATTCGTACAGGCCGTCGGCATGGATGCGCGGCATGTCCACCGTCTCCCCGGTGTCCTTGCGCACGAGTTCCACCTTCGTGGCGTATGGACGGAAGGCCCGGATCACCACGCCGGGCTTGGACGCCCCTGTTTCGTGCATCCCAAGCAATGAAAACGGCGCTCCATGCATTCCGTAGATGATGGCATTGATTTCAGGCTCAGACAGAATGGGTTCCATTTTCAAACTCCTTGCATTCCTTTGCGCGCCGTGGACACCCAGCGCGGGGTTGCGGAGAATCTTCCCACAAACTGCCGCTCCCGTAAAGGTGGAAACCCCCTTTCCGGCGCCTCCCCTTCCAGCCGTTGCGATGGGCGAAGCACGCCGGAGGCGGCACTTGCGTTCGGCTCTGGAATCGCGTAGCGTGGTGCACTGATGTCTCCGCCCGCAGAATTTGATTTTTGGTATGCCGTGAACAACACCGACGTGGTAGTTCTTCCACGCGGCCGCCTGGAAACCTTCGGCTCCACCCTCATCCATTACCACCTCATCACCGAAGTGATGGACCGCGTGGGAGAAATCCGCATCCGCGAGGGCCGCATTCAAGCCTTCCGGCCAGAAATTCTGACCCCCCAGTCCTTCACGGAGTCCCCGCTGGAGGCGGGATTCTCCTCTGGGCAGGCGAAGGCATTCGTGCAGTGGCTCCGCGAGCATGAGGCCGACATCCTGCTGCTGAAATACGGCTTTAAAATTCGGCAGGAAACCACCACGGAATCCATTGTGCACGACACCTTGGAGGCCGTCACCGCCCGCGTGAAGGCGGAGGTGAAGGCCAAGGAGGATCCCCTTTCCGCCGTGGTGCAGGGCGTGGATGAGCCGTGGGAGGTTTGCCTGTTAAAGTTGCTTTTTGAAGTCGTCCGGCGCTCCTCGCCCGGCAATGCCCGGGAGCTACAAACCGATCCAGACGGATCGCGACACGAAATTGAATCCGCCTTCCGCCGGGCCGCCGCCGACCGCACGCAACTAGCGCCGCTGGCCGCGTTGCTACGACGGATGGACAAGTTCAAGGAATACGAGGACCGCTTTTACGCCTTGGTCCGTTCCTGTTCCTGAAGCGGCTTCAACCCTTTGCCTGAGGGGCAGGTAATGGCGTCAGCAACGATTCCTGATACAGCCGCTGCACCATTTCCACATCCAGTCCGTGGCCGGATTTATAGGAAATGACCTCCCCGACGAACAGCCCGTCGTCCATCAGCGCAATGGCCGCCAACAGATCCAGGCAGGCGCGATGCCACACCGCCTCGAGGGATTTGCCGTTGTGCGGCAACAACGCCTTGTTCCAATACCGCAGGCGCCCGGCCACCAGCAGGTTGTTGAAGGAATAGCCGAGGTTGCGAACATCCGCAAATAGCATGCCGACCGTCTTACACCACAGGATCTTCCCGGCCGATGTGTTGGTCCGGGCTGTAGCGCCATAGGCAAACAGGTCCGGAGAGACGGCAAAACGGATGCGCTGGCGGCCAATGGCCGTTTTGAAATCCACGGCGGCATCAATCGCCAGCATCGGATTTGCCGGATCGGCGGGGGCCAGCGTCAGAAAACCGCCACGCCCATTCGAAACCGTCACACGTTCCCGCACCGTCACATACGGAACCGGGCGGGATATGGGCCGACGGCCTGCACGGTTCAACGCCTCCACCAGCTCCGTGCTGCCGCGGTCAAACAGGGGGGGGTCTCCGGAATCCAGCCGAATCAGCAGGTTGTCCACTTCCAGGCCCATGCGCAGAGCGATCATATGTTCAGCCATGCGGATATAGTTGTGGGCAGAACCGCTGCGCAGCACGATGTTGCTGACCACATTGCCCGTGGTCCACACATTGCGGATGGAGCACCGCACCGGGAGACTGTCGGGCAGGTCGGTCCGCTCGAACCACCAGCCCTCCATATCCGTTGGGCACAAGCTCAGCGTACGGATGCTCTTGCCCAAAAAGGTGCCGCGGCCACTGACGTCGACGGGCCGTTCGATGGTGTTCTGCCGCCGGGCCACATTCACCGGACGGGCCTCCTGCATCCGGTCCCAGTCCACGGGTTGCTCCTTCCACGCACGGACCGCTTGGTCGATGGGGCCCTCGGGACCGCTGAGTAACTTGCCTATCGGATGTTCAAACATAGGGATTTCCTTCTCTCACGGCGAAATTCTATCAAAACCCAGTTCCTGCGCCAACTGTTCCGCTTCCGCGGAAGGATCCGCCGCATTCCACAAGACGGGGCGGTCACCCGCCAACACCCGTTGCCGTTTCATCTCCTCCGGGTCCGCACTTGCGCAGACCAGCCCATCGGCATGAAAGAGGGTGAAGGACGCTAGGCTTCCGGCATCGCTGACCAGCAAAGGAATCCCCCGCTTTTTCAAATCACAGGCCAGCGCGGCCAGCCATTCCGCTTCGGCATGGCGAATGTCCACCGCCGGGTCGCCGACTTTCGGATCCCACACCGCCGGATAATCACACATGCGGAGCGCTTCCGGTGCATAATCCAACACCTCGTTTTCCGACGCCCGCACCCAGACGGCCCGCACACCGGGGGCCCGGGTGGCGGCCAGCAGGCTCTTCCCCTGGTTGGGACCGCGTTCCAGACTGATTTCCAGATCCGGATCCGGATTCACCACGGCCTCCGCACGCTCCGCGTTCAAGGAAATGAGGGGGATTCCATCGGCATTCCGGGCCATGCAGGCAAAGGCGCTCATCCAGACAGGGTGAGGAGGAAACAGGTCGGAAATGCGGAACCACAAGTAATTCCATGCATCCCGGGCATCCCGGAACCCACCGGGATGAGTCCAGCCAACGGCGGAGGGCGTCAGCTCCAATGCCCCGGCCAGCAGGCCGGGCCAATCGTCCGCCGGAATCTCCAGCGCGCCTCCGGCCCGGGGAAGGCGTTCCACCGCTTCCCGCCGGGCAGCCTCCGCCGATTCAGACGCCCAGGATTCCACCTTCACGGACACCGTGGCCAGCCGTGGAAAATTCCGGGTGGCGGGCGTGACCGCCAAATCGAATTCCAAGCCCGTCGCTTCTGCCCTCCGAACAGCCCTCATTCGGCGTGGCTCACCCAGATCGGCCACCAGGGAAACCGCCGTTGCATCCGCATGGCTGACGATCCCCACGGCCCCCTCCCAGTCCATCCGATCCACCGGATGGGCTTCGGCTTCGCGGCGCAGGCCGATCCGCCAGCGCAGGAGCCGGAAAGGGCTTTTCATGGCCACAATGCGCCCTTGGAGCATCCAGTCTCCCGCTTTGGGGATGCTCGTCACCACCGCCCATTCCAGCTCGCCGTCTTCCACGCTGCCGCTGTAAAAGCGTAGGGTCCGCTGCCCCCGGGCAAGCAGGCCACCGTCGCGGGCGGCGAACGTGGGTTCCAACGGCCAGCGTTGCCCCGTGGCGGCGTCCTCCAACTCCAGCATCAGGGAAAGCCGTTCCCCACCCGTCACCCCCACCGGCAAAAAGGAAGGGGGTTCCTCGGCCTTTGAGAACTGTGGGGTCCAGGGCAGCTTATCGATCATGCCGTTGAACCGAACGGACAAGGAATGGAGGATGCATGCCCCGAAGGGATTGTGCCGGCCGGGAAGCGCGGCGGGAACGAACCCCACGGGCCGGGCATCCGCCAAGGGAAAAACAGTTCCGCCCAAGGCAAGGTGGTCGGCCTGATCGGGCAACCGCCCCATCCAGACGCCATCCATCCACTGCCATTCCGGTCCCGGTGGGACCTCCTCCTCCGCCGCCCCCGTCACGGCCCCCCAGCCGCCTATGCCTTCATAAAGAACGCCCGAGGCCGACAGCGAAAGCGGAAGCAAAACCGCCCATCCGATAAACAGACACCGTCGGCTCCATGTCCTACAGCCGCCGAGCCTGCGCCTCATTCATTACGCCCTTCCGTATGGGAACGCTTTTTGCCTGCGGGTCGGCCACCGCCGAAGCCCTGCAACCCTTTGAGGCGGTCGCGCAGAAACGCCGCCTTTTCATAATTTTCCAGTTCCACGGCGCGGGCCAGCTCCTTGCGGAGAATTTCCGCCTCGCTTCGCGGGCGCCGAGACTCAATCTGGGCAAGCAATTCGCGGACGGATTCCAATTCCGGTGGCACCGGCACCGGTGTGCCGTCTTCATTCTCCGGTTCGTAGTTTTCCTTGAAGAATTTGTCCAGTTCGCTTTCGGCCTCCCGCGCCACCTGGAGGGCCTCCGTGAAGCGTTTGTGCTTCATGGCCAGCTCCACTTTGGCACGAGTGGTCATCATGCACATATACGGAAACAACTGGGAAAACTGCCAAGCAATCTCATCATCCGCAGCATATTCCGACACCAGGTCGATCAAATCCAAATTGTGTTCGCCGTCGCCCAGCACGCCGCCCCATTCACCCAGCGCATGAAACGCCATGATGCGGTAGTAATACTGCATCACTTCCTGCTGGAGGGCCGCGCAGGCTTCTGTGTCCAGCTGATACGGCAATACGCCATCGGCCGCCTTCTTCTCTTCCGCAAGGTAGTATTCCAACAACGATGTGTTCCCCAAAGGGCAAGTCCCGTCGGGACGACCCGAGACCTCCATTTGAAAAACACCGAGGTCTAGTCGCAATTGGACCTTCCTCGTGCCGTCGTCCGCCTGAATCCAGCGGGCATGCACCTCGTTGCTGTCGTAGGGCCAGCCTTCCACAAGTTGAGAAATATCCTGACTCATTCCATTTCTTGCCTGTTCCACCAAACACCCCGGCCGGGAATTCCCGACCGGGGCGACTCATCCCACTTCGGATGGTATCTCGTGCTAGTCCATCGAGTCAACTTTATCCTCGACGGCCTTGACGGCCTGGCAGGCGTCGTCCTTCACCTTTTTCGCGTCGGCCTTGGTGGCTTTTTTCGCCTTCTTGGCCTCACGTTTGACCTCGCACTTCACTTTTTTGGCCTCATCAACCACTTTGTCCTCGGCCGGGCAGGCTTCTTCCTTGGCCTCCTTGACGGCCTTCTTCTTCTTGCCCGCCGAATCCTTCTTGACAGCCTGGGCGTCCTTCTTCGTTTTCTGGATCTTCTTATCGGCTTCCGGCGCCGCCTTCTTGGCCTTCGCCTCGACTTCCGTCACCTCCGCCTTGTCCTTTTTCTCCGCCTGTTCGACCGTCGCCTTGTTGTCTTCCGCGACAACCTTGCGGGACCACGGCCATGCCGAAGCATTCAAAGACAGCGCAAATACCGTCACCAAAGCCATCCATACTGCTCTTTTCATTTTCATCCTCCCTGTTCAGGTTAATAATATCTTTGGATTGAGGCTATCCGGTTCACCCGCCGGATACAAGAGAAAAATTGCGATTTTGTTTCGATCCGGATCATGGCCGAAAAAGGACACATCTTTGACCTTGCTTCCCATTTTCTCGAAAAGAGTTCTGACAAGCGGATGCTCCTCGGCTCGAATGACGCCCCCCTGCCCTCCTGTGCCCGTCGAAGGCGGCTCAGGGTGCTTCGGGAAGAATCTGAAGGGTGACCGTCCGATTCAACCGGCGGTTTCGGGGAGTATCGTTTGGATATGGCGCCTGAACCGGAAGGCCTGCTTTTTCTTCAAATGTCAACAGGCGATTGCCCCGTGCAAAGTTTTTCAAATGCTCCGCCGCCACGGCGGCCCGCGCAGCGGCCAGATCGGCATTGGTTCGCAATTCGGGCGTGGGGCGACTCAGGGGTGTATCATCCGTATGCCCCGTCACCACCACATGCCCCCCCCGGGAAAAGGACAGAAGTTTGGCCGCCACGGATCGCAGCGCCTGCATTCCCTCCGGCGAAATCTTTGTGGTGGAAACAAACACGGGATTTTCAAATTGAACCAGATACCCATTTGGCCCTACCGTAACGACGGCGCCGGGCAGGGTCCACGCCGGTAGAGAGGAGTCCGGAACAATGGAAGGCGGCGGTATGGAAGGGACCGCATGAGCAGGTTGCATAGAAGAAACGGGGGGCGAAGGCGGCGGAACGGCGGCACGGCGGATGGGGGCCGGTGCGGGAGAGGCGGTCCAAAAAGCAATCGCCGCAACCAAAAGAATGAGCCCCACCACACCGGCCACCAACCGGCGGCTCATTTCCATCCCTTCCAAGTGCTCCCGCAGGAAATGAAACAGCGAGATCCGTGCGAAAACCGGCTTGCGCGGCGGGGGCCGGGAAGGAATGGAAGAGGCCACGGGCCGAGGGCGGCGGTAAATGCCGGTTTTCAGGGGTGGCCGCCCTTCCCCCGACGGCGGGAACGCCAAGCGGGCATCTTCCTCCCCCGGCGCATTGGACAAGACCGCACGGACATCCGCCGCCACGTCATCCGGCGGAGGGCGCCCGGGGATGAAAAGTCCGTCCGCTTCCGGTCCGGCGACGGCGCGGGGGCCCCCGGCACTGCGGCGGTCGGCCAGCGAAGTGAACAGATCCAGCTGGGCGTCGACATGTCCTTTGATCCTCCCTTTCCGACGTCCTATTCCGCCTTGCAGGGCATCCGAGATGTCATCCCGCGAATCCATGGCTACACGGCGACGAGGTTGACCATCCGCTTGGGAATCACAATCCGCTTCCGAATGGTCTTGCCTTCCAGAAAGGGGCGCACGCCTTCACAGGCTTCCGCCGCGGCCAGAATGAAAGACTCTTCCGCATCGGCGGCGACCCGGATGCGGCCGCGCACCTTGCCATTCACTTGAACGGGCAGCTCGATTTCATCCTCGTGGAGGACCGCATCGTCCCACACCGGCCAGGGTTCATAGGCCAAGGTCCGGTCATGACCGAGCCGACTCCACAATTCTTCGGCGAGATGCGGAGCAAAGGGCGAGAGCACAAGGACAAAGGTGGAGAGCATCTCCCGGGGAAGAACCGCCCAGCCCTGGGCTTCGTTCACAAAAATCATCATGGCGGAAATTGCCGTGTTGAATTCCATCCGCTCGATATCCAGCGTGACCTTTTTGATCACGGCATGCAGGGCGCGCTCCTGTTCCCGCGTCATCGGGTCATCCGACAGCCTGGCCGAAAGCCCCCCGGTCTCCTCATCCAGCACGAGGCGATACACCCGGCTGAGAAAACGCGAGACGCCTTCCACGCCCTTCATGCTCCACGGCTTCACCTGAGTCAGCGGCCCCATGAACATTTCATACAGGCGGAGCGAATCCGCGCCATAGGCCCGCACCACATCATCGGGATTGATGACATTGCCGCGGCTCTTGCTCATTTTCTCGGTTTTGGCCCGAACGGCCACGAGGGGGTCCCGCCTCCATACGAAGCGGTCGCCTTTTTTCTCCACATCGGCTTCCGCCAACTTCTCCTCGGTCCACGCCCGACCTGCGGCCCATTCCGGGCTTTGGAAGGATACCGGCGTCCCATCGGCGCGACGGAAGAGCGTATATTCCATTTCCCCCAGAATCATGCCCTGGTTGACGAGTTGCCGGAAGGGCTCCTTGGTGGACACAGCGCCGATGTCGAAGAGGACCTTGTGCCAGAAGCGGGAATAGAGCAGGTGCAACACCGCATGTTCCGTTCCGCCCACATATAAATCCACCGGCATCCAGTATGCCTCCAGCTCTGGATCGACAAAGGCCCGGGTGTTGTCTGGATCGATGTACCGCAGGTAATACCAGCAGGAGCCAGCCCATTGGGGCATGGTGTTGGTTTCCCGCACCGCCGGAGCGCCGCATTTCGGGCAGGTGGTTTGGCACCACTCCTCCGCCCGGGCCAGCGGGGGCTGGCCGTCCGGGGTGGGACGGTAATCCTCCATCTCGGGCAGCCGCACCGGAAGTTGCTCCTCCGGCACCGGCACCACACCGCATTTTTCGCAGTGCACCAGTGGAAACGGCTCGCCCCAAAACCGCTGGCGGCTGAAGAGCCAGTCACGCAGTTTGTAGTTCACTTTGCGCCCGCCCTTCCCTCTGGCGACCAGCCAGTCGATAATGGTCCGTTTGGCTTCCTCCACCGGCAGGCCGTTCAAACTGATGTCGCTGTTCGCGGAATTCACCAGCGGCCCGGAGCCGGTATAGGCCTCTTCGGCCACATTCCCGCCCTGGACCACTTCCACAATCGGCAGGTCAAATTTTCGGGCAAAGGCATAATCACGTACGTCATGCGCCGGTACGGCCATGATGGCGCCGGTGCCATATCCCCACAGCACATAATCCGCCACCCACACCGGGATTTCCTGGCCATTCACCGGATTGATGGCATAGGCCCCAGTGAAGACGCCCGTTTTCTCCTTCGCCAGCTCCGTGCGCTCCAGCTCGCTCTTGCGGGTGGCGGCCTGGCGGTAGGCCAGCACGGCTTCCTGCTGGTCCGCCGTCATGATTTCATCCACTAGCGGATGTTCCGGAGCCAATACCATATAGGTGGCGCCGAAGAGAGTGTCCGGACGTGTGGTGAACACGCGGAGGGTCTCGCCGCCCAGCATAAAATCGACCTCCGCGCCTTCGCTCCGGCCAATCCAGTTGCGCTGCATCTCCTTGATGCTTTCGGGCCAGTCTACGTCGTCGAGGTCGTTGAGTAGGCGCTCGGCATATTCCGTGATGCGGAGAACCCACTGGCGCATTGGCTTGCGGATGACGGGAAAGCCCCCGCATTCGCTCTTTCCGTCGATGACTTCCTCGTTGGCCAGCACGGTTCCGAGCCCGGGGCACCAATTCACGGGCATTTCGCTTTCATAGGCCAGGCCGCGGTTGAACAACTGGAGGAAAATCCACTGGGTCCAGCGGACATAGTCTTCGTCGGTGGTGGAAATTTCGCGGTCCCAGTCGTAGGAAAACCCCAGCATCCGGAGCTGCTCACGGAACCGGGCGATGTTCCGGGCCGTGCTGACGGCGGGGTGCGTGCCGGTCTTGATGGCGTATTGCTCGGCCGGAAGGCCGAAGGCATCCCACCCCATCGGATGCAGGACGTTGAACCCCTTCATCCGCTTGTAGCGCGCCAAGATATCCGTGGCGGTATATCCCTCCGGATGGCCAACGTGCAGCCCTTGCCCGCTGGGATAGGGAAACATGTCCAGAACATAATACGCCGGCTTGGATGCATCCACGCCAGGGGGCGTGCGGAACGTCCGGTTCTCCAGCCAGTATTGCTGCCATTTTGCTTCGATCGTTGAATAGGGATACGCCATCTTACACCTCAAAAAAAGTTGAAACGTGCGTACCATAGCCTTTCCCGTTGCGCAATGCAAATGCCGGAAGGGACACACCATCCCCCATTCCGACCGAAAGGGTCTATACGATATAGCCCCGCGGAGCGTTCTGTATGGGAATGCCGTTCAGGGCGAGGTACATCTTGATGTGCTGAAGGGTGAAGGTATTGAACAGGAACACGCTGGCGGCCCACAGCATACCGGCGTGGCCGTCGCGAACAGCATCGACGAAATGCACCAATGCCCCGGCCCCTCCGCTGGCTGCAGTGGGCACTCCTGTGGCGTCCGCCACCGCCCGGATCAGGTCCACATCATATCCCCGGCGCACCCCGTCGCAGGGTTTGCTGGTGGGAATCAGCACCCCGGCGCCCGCATCCGCCATCTTCCGAGCGAACGTCAGAGCATCCACCCCCGTCCGCTTGTTCGCGCCGCTCACATAGACTTCCCGGCGGGAGGGCATGCCCTTGTTGAAATCCACATCAAAGGAAACACCGATATACGTGCTGCCGAAAGCCCGGACCGCTTCCCGGACCAGATGGGGTTTGGAAAAGACGGAGGAGCTGAAGCTGACCAGCGAGGCCCCGGATGTCAGCAGCAGCTCCACATCCTCCACCGTCCGGATGTTGCTGGTGGCATAAATGGGGATTTTCACAGCCTCGATCATGCGGCGTAAAAGCTCCACGGATGGTTTCCGCCGTTCCGTCATGGTGGTGATGTCCAAAAACCCTAAGGCATCGGCCCCGGCTTGCTCGTATTTCATGGCCCATTCCACCGGATCGCCCACATCCGTCAATTCCTCCAGCCGAAGCCCCTTGACCACCCGGCTGTTCCGGACCCCGATGCAGGGCACCAGCGGCACCATCTTCTTCTTTGCCTTCATTTCGTCACTTTATACCACCCCCCCCCCGAAAGAAAAAAGAAAATCCCCGGAAAAAACTTACGCGGCTCCTACAATTCTCTTTAATACAGAAAGGATTACGCAATTTAAATTTGTCGCGGATCTAG
>JAISGX010000046.1 GCA_031262805.1 Verrucomicrobiota bacterium
AATCGATATGCATGGTTGGCGTTTTTATGGAATGCTGGTCGCCCTGCTGGTGGGGGCGGCCATGGTGGTGCCCGAGTCGGCGCCGGCGCAGGTGCGTACCCTCAAGGCGGTGACGTATAACGGAAAACGGTATATTTCGCTGAAGGACTTGGCGGCCATGTACGGCCTTCCGCTGACGTCTGCGGGGGGCAAAACGCTCTTGATCCGAGGGCAGTATGTCAGCCTGCAGTTCAAGGAGAATGCTTGCCAGGCGGTCATTAACGGCGTCCAGATCTGGTTGCATGCGCCAGTGACGCACCTCCGGGAGCAGTGGTGCATCACCGATGCCGACGCCCAGTTTGTGGTGGACCCCTTGGTGCGCCCCTCGGCCTATCTCGGGGGGCGCGGCACCCGCACGGTGGTGCTGGATGCGGGGCATGGCGGCCGAGATCCCGGCGCCGTGGGTAGAACGGGCCTGCGGGAGAAGGAGTTGACCCTGGATGTGGCGAACCGCGTGAAGGCCCATCTGGCCGCTGCCGGCGTCCGGGTGGTCATGACGCGGGATTCGGACCGTTTCATCGAATTGGCGGACCGCCCCATGCTGGCGGCACGCGGGAAGGGGGACCTCTTTGTCAGCATCCACATGAATGCCACAGAGTCGCGGTCGGTGCAGGGCATTGAAACCTTTGTCGTTCCCGCGCCGGATTACCCGCCGACGACGGAATCCAAATTCACGAGGAAGTATCCAGCCGTGCCGAACAACCAGTTCAACCATTCCAACACGGCGCTGGGCAACCAAATCCAAAAGGCCTTGGTGGGCATCACCCGGGCGGAGGATCGCGGTCTCAAACGGGCGCGTTTTATGGTGCTGAAGAATTCCGCCATGCCGGCGGTGCTGGTGGAGTGCGGGTTTCTGTCTAATCCTCAGGAGGAGCAGAAGCTCGCTACGCCGTCCTACCGGGAGACCCTCGCCATGGGCATTGCTCAGGGCATCATGAATTTTCTCGCCCTGGTCCACCGCGCCAAGGTGGAGCTGGGGGCCCCCATCCTCCAGCAGCCCACCCAGATGGCCGCTACAGTTCGTCCCGCCGTCCCGGATCCTGCTCCGCCGACGCCGATGGTGTCGCGCTCCTGGGGAGGGGCGTCGCCACCGCGCCCCGCACCCGCTCCTCCGGCCGTGCAGGCGGCCCCTCCAGCCCCAGCCCCTGTCCTAGCGGAATCGGTTCCGGCCCCCGCCGTGGTTTCTCCTCCCGCCGCCGCTCCGCCGCCTGCGGTGGCTTCGTCCACCGCGCCGCCGGTTCCTCCTCCGCCCGCCAAGCGGATGCCGATGGCCGTGGCCCCACCGCCGTCCAAGTTGTTGAAACCCAATTTATCGACCGCCCCGTGACGCCCCGTCCCGGGACATGCAAAGGAGAGGACCATGAAAAAGAGCAGTGTTGATTTTCTGAAGCGCATGATGTCGGCCATTTCGCCGTCCGGCTATGAATTGGAAGCCGCCCGTGTCTTTCGGAAGGAGGCCGAAGGGTTCGCGGATGAGGTGCGGCACGATGTGCACGGCAATACGGATGTGGTGGTGCACAAGGGGGGCTCCCCGCGGGTGTTGCTGGCGGGGCACTACGATGAAATCGGCTTTTTGATCACGCTGATTGATTCCAACGGTTACCTGTGGATTTCGCCGATCGGTGGGTGGGACCCCCAGATTCCCCAGGGGCAGCGGGTCTCGATTCTGACGGCCAAAGGCGTGGTGCCCGGTGTGATCGGCAAAATGCCCATTCATGTGCAGCGGCCGGACGAGCGTTCACGCGTGTCGCCGCTGACGGACCTGTGGGTGGACATCGGCGCCAAAAACAGCAAGGAAGCGGAGAAATGGGTGGCCGTGGGGGATCCCATGGTGCTGGACCAAGGGGTGATTGAGCTGCCCAACGGCCGGTTGGCGGGGAGGGCCTTCGACGACAGGGCCGGCGCCTTCGTGGTGCTGGAGGCGGCCCGCCGACTCTCGGCTCTGAAGCCGAAGGCGGAAGTGCATGCGGTGGGGACGGTGCAGGAGGAAATCGGAAGCCGTGGCGCCGTCACCTCCACCTTCGGCATTGCCCCGGATGTGGGCATTGCCGTGGATGTGACGTTCGCCACGGACCACCCCATGATGGAAGCGGCCGAAAAACGGGAGGGGAAGGTCACGCTCGGTGGCGGGCCCGTGCTGGTCCGCGGGGCGAACATCAATCCGCTGCTGTTCGATCATTTGCGGAAGACCGCGAAGCGCGAAAAAATTCCGGTCCAGGTCGTGGCGGATGGCCGTGCCACGCCGACGGATGCCGATCCGATCCAGCTTTCCCGCTCCGGGGTGGCCACCGCGCTGGTGGAGGTTCCCCTGCGCTACATGCATACGCCGGGGGAGGTGATCAGTCTGGAGGATCTGGAGAACACCGCCAACCTGCTGGCGGCTACGGTGGCGGCCATCCAACCCGGCCAAAGCTGGATTCCGCTTTAGGCGCAACGGCCTCCTGCGACGCATGCATCCGGTTGAGGACGGTTATGGCAACAAAAAATTAACATATCCTTTCGGGCGGGCTTGCATTAGGCGGGGTGGGCGTGGTGTAATGCCTCTGTTTCCACGGGAGACGAGGAGTACGATATGAAGAAAAGTTTTTTCTCCGTTTTGATGTTGATGATGGTGATCGGTAGCTTGGCCGCTCCGGCGGCGTTGGCGCAGTCGGATGCCGTGATGCTGGTGGTTCCGGCTCGCTATGCCGTGATGCAGGTGGCGTTTGACGTTGCCCGCCGCTATCCCACCGTGCTGGTGAGCTATCAGGGCGCCGACCCGAACCCCGCCCTGCACGTGTGGAATGGCTTTGAATGGATGCCGTTGGCGTTGACGGATTACCAAAGCGGCGCCTTCCTGCAATCCTATCCCTCCCGGGCCATCTTCTTGGGAGACGATTCGCTGTTCCCCGCCAGCCTCCGATCCATCAGCGCCTGGTGCGGAAACGCCGTGCAGTTCGCGGAGTTGGACACCCCAGCGCTGGTCAACTCCATCGGCCGTTATCTTCCGTTCACCCCGTCGGATTGGCGCTGGTTTGCCGGCCGATACAATCTGACGCTGACCAATTTGAAGGCGGCGGAAGAGGAAGCGGTCCGTAACGAGAGCTGGTATGATGAAACGGATTCCATTCAGGATTCGCCGCCGGGTTTCTTCAAATACTTCACCCGTTCCCGCCGTTCCGCCCGGGTGGATCGCGAAGCGCCGATGAGGCCGGTGGAGGTGGATGAAGGCGAAGAGATCGCGCCAGTCCTTCCCTGACCCCCGACGGAGCCGAGCATGCCCCTCTCCTCCTCCCTACGGATCCGAAAGTCGGCTTGGCTTGCGCTGTGTTTGGCGCTTTGCCTAGCGGGAACAGCGTGCGTACATCAGGAACTGGCGCCCATCCGCGAAACCACCCTGACGGTGGCGCGTGCGGGCAACGACGTCACCCTGTCCTGGATCGGCACGCGTGGCACCTATTACAGCGTGATGTACACCGAGGCGCGCGGCGCTCGCGCCAAATGGAATTTCCTGCCGGATGCCGTGAACATCTTGGCGGCCGTCAGCGGCGAACCGATCCTTGTGAAGGATTCGCCGCCGATCAACAAGCAACGCTATTACCGCTTGATGCAGAATACCAAGCCCTTGGTTCCATAGGGCGCAGTGCCGAAACAGCCGGACGGGCGCCGAGGCGGCGGATGTCCGAGGCGGCGGTGATGGGGCTTTCGGGAAAGAAAAACGTTTTTTTGCCGATTTTTTCGTTGCTTTGTTTTGTGGGAGGGCACATGATCCACGCCCGTTTACATCGAGCACCCCCGTTGCCGATCACGAAGGCATGCGGGGGCGTTTATTTGGTTTGGAGAAGAGAAGATCATGGCGAGAGAAATACCCATTTCAAAAATTCGAAACATCGGCATCATGGCCCACATTGATGCGGGCAAGACCACCGTTTCGGAACGTATCCTGTTTTATTCCGGCAAGACCCATAAACTGGGCGAAGTGCACGACGGCGCGGCCACCATGGATT
>JAISGX010000145.1 GCA_031262805.1 Verrucomicrobiota bacterium
ACTGCTGTCTCCTCGCCTTCGGACTCGCTCCAGCAGAGAGTGTCCCGGAAGACCGAGCCACTCACTGCTTTCCCCGGTAGCTGTCACGGCATCTGCTTACGCACATGCCGCGTCAGCGGTGGGCCTGTTGCCGCACCCGGTAACGTGGTGCTCTCGTGGGATTCTTCGGTTGTGAATATGTACACGGAGCCAACGGGCGGAACCGCTTTGGAGCAGTTCATCAAGCCATTCAGCGGGTTCAATGGAACGAACCTCTATGTGGAAGACATCGCCACCGACACCTCGTTCTCCAAGGCCATTGCTTGATTCCATTCTCCATGCCTTTGCGCCCTATGCTTCTTCGGTCAGCTTTGTATGCCGCATGGCACATAGGGGGTGTGGAAAACCGCCTACGGCTGATATCCGATTCGGTAATGACTACGGGGCAGAAGGAGGGTTGGAATGGCCAGTTCCAGCACGGCGCCGTCGGCGACCACGGCGGTTTCCGGCATGGGTGCCCAAACCTGCGGAACGGCGAGCAGATTGGTGCAGGAATAGACGGCATACGTGGCGCCCGGAACGGTGGAACTGACGGAGAAGGCCATGCCGTTTCCGCTGATGGCGCCGGAGGAGTCGATCAGGAAGCCGCCGCCGCGGATGAGGGTGACAGCGGCGCGGGCATATTCCACCTCGCCGCCCTCGGTGGGCCGGGTGATGCACAGGTCGTTGACGTAATAGTTGGCCTCGTCGCCGCTGCCGGAGCTGTAGTTCCAAGCGCGGAAGCGGGCCACGGCCTGATCAACGGCGGGTTCCAGCATGCCTACATAGGTTCGGGTGGTGCCCCCTGCGGGCGTGATGAGGACTTGATAGGCTGCATCGGCAAGCTGTTCAAACTGGATGGAGAGACCGGCATCCGACCAGCCGATATCGGTCTCTCCGCCGGAGCGGCTGTAGGTTTCGTCGCCACCGTTGAAGAAGAACTGCCATAGGGTGTCTCCGGTTGCATTCTGGAGGGCCACGCCCACGCCGGAGCCGGTATCCACATGGTTGTTGTCCATCTGAACGGAGAATGTGTCGCCGACGGCCAGCGGAGCAGCAAAGGGACGGATGATCTCCACCATACCTAGGGTGTTGGCCCACAGGCCCCAGGCCGGGAGGTTCAGGCTGCAATTGAAATTTGCACTGCCGGCGAGGAAGGTCCCGGCGGTTTCGCCGCCATGGAGGATCCAAGGGCCGAAGCCGCTTCCCTGGTTGTCGCCGTCGGCCCAAGAAGAATAGGCGGCGGCATTGTCGGCGGCGATGGAGAGGGGTTCGCCTGCGCCGGTGCCGCGGATGGCGGCGGAAAGGGTGATGACATTGGTTCCGGTGTCGAGGGACACTGGCAGGCTCCAATGGGAGGTGCGTTCCAAGTGGCCGCCGGTGGCGGTGGCGGCGTTGGTCCACAGCAGGGTGCCCGTCAAATTGGTCCCCGCCGTTCCCTGGAGAGTATAGCTGGCGCTATGGACTTCCGAGGTGGCGGTGGCGGGATTGGTGATGACGATGCCGTCAGGAACCGGCGGAGGCGGGGGATTGCCCATGACATCAAAGGTCCAGTTGCGGCCGCTGTTGTTGTCCCATGTGTCGCCGTCGTTGAAGCACATCACCAGGTTGGTGGCGGCTTCGGGGATGGTATAGCGGAGGGTCCAAAGGGTTCCCGAGCGGGTCATTGCCGTTCCCGGAACCGTGGTCCAATTGGAGCTGTTGTAGCCGTGATGGATGTTGACGGCGGCCGCGGCGGACAGATTGCGCCCACTTGGATCATAGGAAATGGCGACTTCTTGTCCGGCTGTCGGAACGGTGGGGTTCACATTTACGCCATTGTCCCAGACCGGGGCGTCGCAGTCGCGGATGCTGGTTGTCCAATTCCGCCCGCCGTTATTTTCCCAGATGTCACCGCCGTTGTGGAAACAAATTTCCAGCTGCGGCGCGTTGTCGGGGATGTTGGTGAAGGTGATGGAGAAGGTGTTGGAGGAGGTTTGAGTCATGGCGGCGTCGGCCCAATCCGTCCCATTCGTTGAGAAATGATGGAACGCATAGACAGTGGAGGCCTGCGCCAGGGCGGAGGTGGCGGCGTTGAAGGCTACCGTGATGGGCGCGCAATCCGAAGGGATGGCGGGAGAAAAGGAGGCGGAGGGGTTGGCACCACCGGGGGTGCCGTCGTTTTCCACATAGACATGCTGGATGTCGGATTTGTAGGTGTTGCCCTTGGTGTCACGCGTCTCGATGTAATAATCCACTAGGGCATCGCGATAGCCTTCCACTTTGGCGAAGTAGTAATCCGCAATTTCGGCGGCTTCGATGAAGTAGTCGATTTCGCCGGAGTCGGCGGCGGCATTGAGCTGCGCACGGGTTTTGGGAAGGGTGCGCTTGGTCATGGGGATGCTGACCCAGTCTTCCGTATCCGGGCCGCCGGCATAGGTTTCATTATCCGTGGTCAGCAGGGAGTTGACGCCATCCTTGTCCCGGCGGACGTGGAGGACCACGCCGCCGTCGGGGATGCCGGAAACGTCATAGGCATGGGTCCAGACATAGAAGTCGGAGGACATTTTCTTGCGGAAGTTTCCATCGCCGGGGGTGTTGTTGAACCAGCCGAAGGTATAGCCGCCGGGGTTCCACGGGAAGCGTTGGGGGCGGAAAATCGTCGGAGGCGTTTTGTCTTTGTCTTTGCGTGCGGCGGTCATCCACGGCTGCAGGACTTCTAGGGCCCGGCGGTTGGCGAGCGATTGCTTCACCTCGTCATCGTTGCCCATGCCGCCGTAATAGTTGAAGCCGGAATCTAGGCCGGCGAGGTAGATGTGCCAAGCGCGTTCGGCCACGTTGAGGGCATTGTAGGAGCCGTTGCTCCACTCATAGGGCGTGGCGATTTTCCAGGCTTCGACCGTGCCGCCTTCTTCTAGGAGGATTTGTTCGGCGGTTTCGCACCAGTTGGCGCCGGCGATGACGGGTGCCCAGTTCCAGAACTTCAAGGCAAAACCGGGCGTCTCCAAATCCACCTGGGTATTGGGATAGCATTGAGCCAGATTGTTCGGATTCGTCGGGGGATCCACCCATTTCAGGAAGTAGGGGGAGCCGTAGCACATCTCCGGGAAGATCCAAGCGCCATCTTCGATATGGGCTAGGTCGGCATGGCGACCGTATTGATTGACGAAATCCTGAATGGAGGTCGGCTCGTATCCTGCGCCCGCGCATTGGCCGAAGAAAGACGGGGTGGAGTCCATCCAGGAGCTGGAGCCTCCGCCCCAGGCATTGTCGCCATCCGTGGAAGGCAGCACCAGGGCGGGCTTGTTCGGATCGTTGGCGTAGGGGGCGATATTGGCGCTGACCATCCCGAGCTCTGCACCGGAATAACCGGCTTTGTAGCTTAGCACGTCGTCCGAGGGAACGGCGATCATGCTCTTGGTGGCACCGGTTTCCGGGTTCACATACTGCACTTTGTGGAGCTGGTAGGCGAACGGGGCGACATTCCAGGCTGCATTACCCGGATTCGGCGAGGCATACCACCAGCCGGTGGTGGGGGAGGGGCCCAGCAGGTCCGCCCGGTTGGGCTCGCTAGAGTTTATGCCGTAGTTGCCGCCGGCCGTGCCCTGTTGCAGATAGGTCGGGCAGGTGCGGGAGAGATGGTGGCTGGCCACAATGACCCATTCATAGCCTTCGTCCCGCAATACATCGATCATTTCGGTGGTGAACGCCATTTCCGTTGGAAAGAACCCCTTGGAATGGTCGGAGAGGTCCATGTTCTTTCCCCATGCCTTCCACCAGGCCTGCTTGAAAATCTGAATTTCCTTCCGAAAAACGGCTTTGGGCAACACGGAGCCCAAGGAGTGGTGATAGGTGAAGCCCACCATGTCCATGCGTGGTCCGCCGCTCGGGGTGGTCCAGCCGGTGGCCTCGCGGTAGCCGTTCATCCATCCGCTACCATATCCGAGGGCATTGGCGTTGCCCAGGCTGCGGACATTTTCAATGAGCGAGCCGGAATAGCTGATGGCATAGCCGCCGGCGGCTGGGATGTTGGCGAGGGAGTTCCGCGGGCCGCTTTGGTAGGAGGCCACACGGTCGCCATGGCCGAAAATATCCGTCAAATTGTTGTCCGGATGGGTTTGCGCGGTTCCATAGGTCTGGGTGGGTTTCTGGACAATGGAATCCTGGGCGAACTGGACGCGGTGGTTTTGATTGCCGTTGCCGTTCCATTCGGGCCAGTAAATGGGCTGGTGGTTGTGCCAGAAGCGCGCCACGCGGACATTCGCCGCCTGTGCGGAGGAGAAGAGGCCGGGGAGAAACAACAGGCCGAAGAGGGTGGCAAGGAATGGGCCGCGGTGGAATGTCGTTTTCATGGTTAACCATTTCGTTAAGGTTTTGTAAAAAACTCGCCTAGCGGGCACACGCTCACACAGACGGACCCGTCCTGTATAGGGCAAAACGTTTTACTCTTCAAGGCAAAACGATTCTTTTCTTCGAAGGGAGGATGAAGACGAGAAAAGGACATTGGGATTTACGGAAAATGTGGTATGTTCCATCCGATTTTTGGAAGGGTTTTGCCTATGTTGAAACAATTCATTACGGTTGAGGGTGCCCGGGAGCACAATTTGAAGAATGTATCCGTCCGGATCCCCCGGGGTTCTCTGTGCGTGGTGACGGGCTTGAGCGGTAGCGGAAAATCGTCGTTGGCGTTTGATACGCTGTATGCCGAAGGTCAGCGAAAATATGTTGAAAGCCTGTCCGCCTATGCCCGGCAGTTTCTCGAACAACTTCAGAAGCCCGATGTGGACCACATTGAAGGCTTGTCACCGGCGATTGCCATCGAACAGCGTTCGGCCGGGGCCAATCCCCGTTCCATTGTGGCGACCACAACGGAAATTCATGACTACCTCCGGCTGTTGTACGGAAGCATCGGGCATCAGCACTGTCATCAGTGCGGCCGACCCATTGCCCGCCAAAGTGCGGAGGAAATTGTCAACCTGATTGCGAAGCAGGCGGAGGGGACCAAGGTGGTTCTTCTGGCGCCGCTGGTGGAGGGGCGAAAGGGGACGCATGTGGATGTGTTCGATGCCGCCCGCCGTCTGGGCTTCACCCGCGTGCAGGTCGACGGCGAAATGTATGAATTGGACAAGCCACCGAAATTGGACAAACAGAAAAAACATTCCATTTCCGTCGTGGTGGACCGTCTGGTGCTTCGCGATGGGGTTCGGAGCCGACTGACCGATTCGGTTGAGCTGGCGCTCAAGCAAGGCGAAGGCGTGATGAATGTCCTCTTTCAGGAGAAGGGAGCTTCGGAATGGACGCCCCGTCTGTTTTCCGAAAAAAATGCATGTGCTCACTGCGGCATCAGCTTCGACGCTCTACAGGCACGGAATTTCTCTTTTAACAATCCTTATGGCGCCTGCCCGCTCTGCCACGGCTTGGGCAGCATGCAGGTCTTCGATCCGGAACTGGTGATTCCGGACGGAACCAAATCGCTGGACGGCGGCGCGATTGCCGCATGGAAGCCTTCCGGGCGGCATGAGGCGGTTTATCACAAATGGCTGCTTCGCTCCCTAGCCAAACACTACAAATTTGATTTGGCCACGCCATGGAACGACCTGCCGGCCAAAATTCGCAATGTCCTATTAAATGGATCCGGCGATGAAATCATCGATTTCAGCTATTGGCGTGGCGGCGCCATGCGGAAGTGGAAAAAGACGTTTGAAGGCGTATTGCCGAGCCTGCAACGCCGTTGTGAAGAGACGGAAAGCGATTATATCCGCCAGAAACTGAATGCCTTTATGAGCCGCCTGCCATGCACGGCGTGCGGCGGGCAGCGCTTGAAGCCGGAGAGTCTGGCCTGCCGGGTGGCCGACAAGGGCATCATGGACATCATGTCGCTTTCGGCCAACGATGCGGCGGCCTTTTTTGAAACCATCCCGCTGTCGGAGCAGGAGGGGAAGATTGCACAGGATATCCTGAAGGAAATCCGCAAGCGCCTGTATTTCCTGCGCGATGTCGGCCTGGGCTATCTGAACCTCGACCGGGCCAGCGGCACGCTCTCCGGCGGTGAAGCACAGCGTATTCGACTGGCGACCCAGGTGGGGGCCGGGCTGGTGGGCGTGTTGTATGTTTTAGATGAGCCCAGCATCGGTTTGCACCAGCGGGACAACGAAAAGCTATTGAACACCCTGAAGAATCTGCGCGACCTAGGCAACACCGTGGTGGTGGTGGAGCACGACGAGCAAACCATCCGGGAAGCCGATTACATCATCGACCTAGGCCCGGCGGCCGGAGTGCACGGCGGGGAAATCGTATTTGCGGGGACCGAGCCGGAGTTGCTGAAGTCCAAAACCTCCCTGACGGCCCAGTTTTTGAACGGCGAGCGGCAGATTCCCGTTCCCAAAAAGCGGGTGGAGCCCAATGGAAAGTGGCTGGAGGTGCAGGGGGCTTCTGAAAACAACCTCAAGGATATCCATGTCCGGTTT
>JAISGX010000039.1 GCA_031262805.1 Verrucomicrobiota bacterium
CAAAATCCAGTTGCTTGACGACGAAATCATGCGCGCCATGATCAGCGACGAACTCGTCAACGAACACCGCGCCCGCGCCCTGAATCCGGAAAAACCCTTCGTCCGTGGCACGGCCCAGAACCCGGATGTCTATTTCCAGAGCCGTGAAGCCGTCAATCCCTACTATGCCGTCTGCGCCGAGATCGTCGCGGAAACCATGGAGGAATTCGGCCGCCTGACGGGACGTCGATACAGGCCCTTCGACTACATCGGCGCACCGGATGCCGAGCGCGTCATCGTCATCATGGGATCCGGCGCCGAAGTCGTGCTGGAAACCGTGGAGAACCTGGCCGCCAAGGGTGAAAAAATCGGCGCCATCGTCGTGCGCCTCTACCGCCCCTTCTCCGCCAAGCATTTTTTCGCCGCCCTGCCGAAGACGGCTCGGTCCATCGCCGTGCTCGACCGCACGAAGGAACCCGGTTCCGACGGCGAACCCCTTTACAAGGATGTCCTCGGCACCATCGCCCAAGCCGTTTCCAACGGCGAAATGGCCATGCCCCGCATCACCGGCGGCCGCTATGGCCTGTCCTCCAAGGAATTCACGCCCGCCATGGTCAAGGCGGTTTACGATGAACTCAAGAAGGACAAGCCGAAAAACAACTTCACCATCGGCATCATCGACGATGTGACGGGCACGAGTCTGGATGTCGATTCGTCCTTCCACATCGAAGGGGCGGATGTGACCCGGGCCATGTTCTTCGGTCTGGGTTCCGACGGCACCGTCGGCGCCAACAAGAACTCCATCAAGATCATCGGCGAGGAAACCGATTTCTGCGCCCAGGGCTACTTCGTCTACGACTCGAAGAAATCCGGCTCCCGCACCACCTCCCATCTGCGCTTCGGCCCCAAGCCGATCCACAGCCCCTATCTGATCCAGAGCGCCTCCTTTGTCGCCTGCCATCAGTTTGAATTCCTGTTCCAGACCGACATCCTGAAATTCGCCGCCAACGGCGCCGTGTTCCTGCTCAACAGCCCCTACTCCTCCGAGGAAGTCTGGAACAAGCTTCCCCGCAAGGTGCAACAGCAGATTGTCGACAAAAAACTCAAGTTCTACAACATCGACGCCTACGAAGTCGCCAAGGCCACGGGCATGGGCTCGCGCGTGAACACCATCATGCAGACCTGTTTCTTCGCCATCTCCGGCGTGTTGCCGAAAGAGGAAGCCATTGCCAAAATCAAAGGGGCCATCAAAAAAACCTACGGCAAGAAGGGCGACGAAATCGTCCAGAAGAACTTCGAGGCCGTGGATGAAACCCTGGCCAACCTGCACGAGATTCCGTACACGGGCGTGACCTCGGATGTGGACATCCCCCCGGCCGTCTCCATGAGAGCTCCGACATTCGTCCAAGACGTGACCGCGAAGCTCATGGTGGGCAACGGCGACGACCTGCCGGTCTCCAAACTGCCCGTCGACGGCACCTTCCCCTCCGCCACCACCAAGTGGGAGAAACGCAATGTCGCGCTGGAAGTGCCCATCTGGGAGGAGCACGAATGCATTCAGTGCGGCGCCTGCTCTTTCATCTGCCCCCACGCCGTCATCCGCGCCTGTGAATACGACAAGGTCCTGCTGGACACGGCGCCCGCCGCTTTCAAGCATGCGCCGGTTCGTAACAAGGACGACAAGGCTTATACCCTACAGATCTATGTGGAGGACTGCACCGGTTGCGGCCTCTGCGTCGAGACCTGCCCCAAGAAGAACAAGGAAAACCCGGAACGCAAAGCCATCAACATGGGCGAAAAGCTTCCCATTCTGGAACAGGAGCGCCAGAACATCGACTTCTTTGAAACCCTGCCCATCGTGGACCGCGCCGCGCTGAATTTCGGCATGGTCAAGGATGTCCAGTTTGCAGAGCCCCTCTTTGAGTTCTCCGGCGCCTGCGGCGGTTGCGGTGAAACCCCGTATGTCAGCCTGCTCAGCAAGCTGTACGGAGACCGCGCCCTTGTGGCCAATGCCACCGGCTGCTCCTCCATCTATGGTGGCAACCTGCCCACCACCCCTTGGTCGCAGAACCGTGCCGGACGCGGCCCCGCCTGGTCCAACAGCCTGTTTGAAGACAATGCCGAATTCGGCTACGGTTTCCGCCTCACGAGCAACCAGCAGGCTAAATTCGCCACGGAACTCGTTGAGAAGCTGCGCGGCGACATCGGCGCCGAGCTGGCCGACGCCATCCTCCAGGCCGACCAGCGCGACGAAAAGGGCATTGCCAACCAACGGGCCAATGTGGCCGCCCTCAAAGCCCTGCTCGCCGACAGTAGCAAGCCCGAAGCCATCCAGCTGATGGGCGTGGCCGACTATCTCATCCAACGCTCCATCTGGATCATGGGTGGAGACGGCTGGGCCTATGACATCGGCTATGGCGGGCTGGATCATGTCCTCGCCTCCGGCGCCAACATCAACATCCTCGTGCTGGACACGGAAGTGTATTCCAACACCGGCGGCCAGGCCTCCAAGGCCACCCCGCTCGGCGCCGTGGCGAAATTTGCCGCTGGCGGAAAGCCCTCCGCGAAGAAGGACCTCGGCTTGATGGCCTTGAATTACGACAACGTCTATGTGGCCCGCATCGCCATCGGCGCCAACGCCGCGCAGACCATCAAGGCCTTCAAGGAAGCCGAAGCCCATAATGGCCCTTCCCTCATCATCGCCTATTCCCACTGCATTGCGCACGGACTTCGCGACATGAAGGACGGCCTCTCCCAGCAGAAGCTGGCCGTGGCCTCCGGGCATTGGATTCTCTTCCGCCGCAATCCAGCCCTCGCGCTGGAAGGCAAGAATCCGTTCCAGCTCGACAGCAAGGCCCCATCCATCCCGCTGAAGGATTACATCTATAACGAGAACCGCTACAAGATGCTGGTGAAGAGCAACCCCGCCGAAGCCGCCAAACTGCTGCAGGAAGCTCAGGCGGAGGTGAACCAGCGCTGGACTCGGTATGCCGGACTCGCCGGCATCCCATAAGGGTTCTGCCCTTCCGAGCGCCGCATGGAAACATGCGGCGCTTTTTTTGTCCGAGCTTCTGCTGGAATCCTCTTCCTGGATTTTTCTTGTGTTGCCCCGGTCCGTATTTGAGAATGAAGAGATGAGCCTTCGGCGACAATTTCACGGCTGGGATGAACCAGCCCTGCCAGTTGCCCTCCGGCTACTGTGCGACCGATGGATGAAGGAAGGCTGCCGGGGACCACTGGACCTGCGGAACACCCTTCTGTTGGTCCCTACCCGGCAGGCCGGTCGCCGACTCCGTGCGGAACTCGCCAAAGCCGCCGCCCGTCAGCATTCCGCCGTCCTCACCGGCCTCATCACCACACCGGAGCATGTGCCGCCCCTGCCGCCGGACGCCGCGGGCGAACCCACCACTCTGACGCTGCTTGCCCGGCTTCTGTTGGAGAAACAGCCGCACCTCTCCGCTCTCTTCCCCTCAACCGGCATCCCGTGGTCCCTCCCCTTCGCCCTCTCGGTGGCAGGGCAATTGCAGGACATCCGGATGTTGTTGACGGCGGCGGACCGCCGGATTGAAGACCTTCTCCCCCTGGTACCCGATATCGAAAAAGACCGCTGGGTGGAAATGGCCGGGTTGGAGCAGGCCCTGCTGGAACAATCCGGGGCGCTGGGCATGCCGGATGCCCTCCACCTCCGGCGGGAGGCCGCCCGCCGAGCATGCCCTTGGCCTACCGCCATCCACATCCATTCGCTTTTCATTCCCGATCTACCGCCGCTGGCGGCACAGGCTCTGCAAACCTGGTCCGCCGACCATGAGATCGAGATCCACATTCTGGCGCCGGAAGCCGAGGCGAACCGCTTCGATGAATGGGGCCGGGCGCTTCCCGAACGCTGGGAGGAAGAACACCTGCCTATTTCGGAGGAACAAATCCTCGTCTCGGAACAAGCCCCGGATGAGACCGACCAACTGGCCCGCCTGCTTTCCATTGCCTCGAACAACAAACAGGCTGTGACGTTTTGCATGCCCGATCCGGATCGAGCGCGAGCCCTCGCGCTCCAGCTACAAAGCACCGGTCGCTCCCTTTATCTGCCCAACGGCGTCCGGCTGTCCGATACCGCCCCCGGAAATTTCTTCGCCGCCTGGCTGACCTGGCGGCGCCAGCCCTCCTATGCCGCCACTGCCGCTCTGCTCCGCCATCCTGACACACAGGAATGGCTGTGCCATGTCCTCCAGCGGCCGGATGCCGCAGGTGCCTTTTTATCCGAATTGGACCGTTGCCAGGCGGAACACCTTCCCGCGGAATTCCAGGACCTGCTACAGGCCGCCCGTAGCCACGACAACCGCTTCCCCACGCTACTGCAGGCCTTGGAAACCCTGCAGCAGCATATGGAAGAGGATGAACTCGATTTTTTGGCCCGAGTGTACGACTGCCGTCCCCCGGCCGCCGAAAGCGGCCTACCGCCGGACCCCCTCTTTGCCCCCGCCGCAGAAGCCATCAGCGAGTTGGTCCAACGCATTCAGGCGTGCGGCGTCTCTCTCCACCTCTCGGCCGAAGACCGCCGGGATGTCCTGGCCGCCCTGCTTCAACGCACGCGGATTTTCCCGGCCCCCAATGACCGCGACATTCGAGAAGCCTCCGGATGGCTGGAAACCCAATGGGAATCCTCCTCCTCCCTCCTCCTCGCGGATATGCGCGAGGGCGTGGTGCCGGAAACCCGTTTCGGCGATGCCTTCCTGCCGGATGCCCTCCGCATCCGGGCGGGACTTCCCGCCAACCGGGAGCGATTCGCCCGCGATCTTTACCTCACCCGCGCCCTCCTGGCCGCCCATCCATCCAAACGCATCCGCTTTTTCTTCAGCCGCCGATCCGCCAGCCAGGAGCCGCAGCTGCCTTCCCGCATCCTGCTCGCCTGTTCCGACGCCGAGCTCCCGGGGCGGATCTTCCATTTGTTTGAGCGCGCCATCCCGGACGGGAAGGACCGGCGGCCCGTCATGCCGCTGCTGAAGCTGCATCCGCCGGAGGTCGTGCCGGAGCAGATTCCAACCGCCTTGAGCGTCACCGCCCTCAAACACTACCTGCAATGCCCCTTCCGCTTCTATTTGCGCCACATCCTCCACATGGAGCCGCAGGATGATCATGCCCGGGAACTGGATGTCCGCTCCTTCGGCACGCTGGCGCATGAGGCCCTCCGCGCCCTTAAGGCCGTTCCCGATCTGGAGAATGAAAACGCCGTGGCCAACTTGCTTCTTTCCTCGCTGGAGAGCATGGTAAAGGCGGAATTCGGCGCGCACCCCTCCTTGGCGCTCCACGTCCAGCTCGCCTCGCTCCAACAACGGCTCCGAGCCGCCGCCAAACAGCATGTGCAAGCCGTCCGCGAAGGCTGGCGTCTGTTGGATTCCGAGCAGGAGCTCACCCTTCCCTTTGCAGGCACGGATGGAACCCCCGTGACCCTGCATGCCCGTATCGACCGCGTGGAACGGCATGCGGATGGCCGCATCCGGATTCTGGACTATAAAACCTCCGATTCCGGCGCCAACCCCAACAAAACGCATTTCCAACCCAGAACCGGGAAATGGCTGGACCTGCAGTTGCCGCTCTATCGCTTTCTGTACGAAAGCCTCCACCCGGAGGCCGGGCCAGTTTCCGTCGGTTATTTCAACCTGCCCAAAGCCGTCGCCCAAACCCATCTGGCGGAATTCAATTTTGCCAGCGCCGCCGGCATACCGGATTTATACCCGCTTGCCATCGTGGAAGCCCGACGAGTCATCCAGTCCATTTTGAACGGCCTCTTCTGGCCACCCGCTTCCCTCATCAGGGACGACTTCTCATTTCTTTGTCTGGCCGATTCCAGCCTGATTGACCCCATGCCCCCCCCTCATACGGCCGAAGGACCGCCATGAAAACGGCACCCCGGCCACCGTTTCCATGAGCAAGCCAAGCAAACGGCCGCTCTTCCTCTTCCTGCTGTATCTGGCGGAAGTCGTGGCACGGGCCATTCAGCCCACGTGGCTGGCCGAAAACATCCCCGTGCCGTCATCGTTGCGCCGTCGGTCTGGATGTATTGGAAGGGCATCCGTTTTTCCAATACCGCCTATCTGTTCATGTCCGTCCTGATTTATTTGCACGTCATCTGCGACCACCATACCTTTTCTGGAGCCCCCTTCGACTGGGTCGCCCAATGGCTCAATGCCGAGCGCAACCATTTCGCCGCTTAGCCATTTCACCGTGGGCTTCTATGCCGTGCTTGCGGCACCGGTGGCCGGTACGGAATTCCTGGGCTCCCAAGAGATATCGGGGATGCCCAGAAGGACATGCTGGCGGACGAGTTGGGCGCCACGTTCGCCACCACGGTGTATTTGGGAATGCGTCCGCGCATGCCCGGCGGCAAAAGATAAACCCTTGCGGGCAGGAGGCTGGCGCGGTATCGTCTTTGCGTGAACTGGAAGGAAACAGGCATGGCTTTTTGGAAGCCGCTACGTGCGATATTCGATCTGAATGTAACCGAACGCCGGTTTCTGCTGGGCGTGCTCCTTCTCTTTTTCTTGGGCCTGACGGCCCGCTATCTGCACCAGCGCCATGCGCGCCTGCAGGCCTATCCACCCCCACCGGAGCATCTCTTCCCATGAACGATTGTGTATTCTGCAAAATTATTGCCGGCGAACTGCCTTCCACCAAGGTATATGAGGATGAGGACGTGCTGGCCTTCATGGATGTCGGTCCCGTCATCAAGGGACACACGCTGGTGATTCCCAAGGTGCATGTGGATCCCCTCACCCAGGCCTCGGACGAGTTGCTGGCCCGCCTCATGCCGGTTGTCCGCCGGGTGGCCCAAGCCCAGCTGGACGGCTTGAAGGCCGACGGAGTGAACATCCACCAGTCCAACGGCGCGGCCGCCGGGCAGGTGGTGAGGCACCTGCATTTTCATGTCATCCCCCGCTATGCAGATGACGGCCACCATTGGAATTGGATGCCGCATCCCTATGCCGACATGGCGGAAGCCGCCGAACTGGCGGAACGCATGAAGGCAGCCCTCCCCCGATAAGGCCCTCATGGAAGAAAACGATTTCAACAAAACCATCGCCCGCCTGTGCACCGTCAACCGCCGGTATGCGCCGGAGGCGTATCACCTCCTCCATCTGGGCCTGCTGCGCACACTCAAAAACATCACCGAACAGGGAGACGGCCTGCGGCACGTGACCGGCGCGGAACTCTCCGAAGGCTTCCGGGACGTGGCGTTGGAGCACTTCGGCCCGCTGGCCTTCACGGTGCTGAAACGCTGGGGCATCCACACCACGCGCGATCTCGGGGAAATGGTCTATATCCTGATTGCTGCGCGCCTGTTTGGCAAAACCGACGACGACAAAATCGAGGATTTCGACGATGTCTACGATTTTGATGCCGCCTTCCGCGCCCCCTTCCGGCCAACTCGCTCGGAAACAACGGCGAAGAAATAAGCGGCCCTCTTGGAGGCCGCTTCCGCACCAAGACCGGCCTGTCGGCTAGTCGTCTTCCTCGGGAAACGCCGCCTCGTATTCATCCGCATCCATCAGATGGTCCAGATCCCGCATGTGGTCCGGCTTCATTTTGAACAACCAGCCTTTTCCAAACGGATCGCTGTTCACCAGTTCCGGCTGCTCCACCAGCGCTTCATTCACCGCGGTGACGGTGCCGTTCAACGGCGCATAGATGTCGTTGGCCGCTTTCACGGATTCCACCACGGCCATTTCCTCTTCGACATTCACATGTTCCCCGACTTCGGGCAGTTCCACAAACGTCAATTCCGACATTTGCTCCTGCGCATAATCCGTAATGCCGACCACGACCTCTTCACCGTCTTCGCGGCACCAACAATGTGTTCGTGTGTACCGTAATTCACTCCATGACATATCTACCTCCCAACATCATTGCCCCCGCTTTTACCGTCGTGCAAGGGGAGGAAGCAAGCCCATTTTCCAAAAACATCGCCGGGCCCCTTATTCAAAGTCCAATCCAATATCCGCCGCCTTCACGGAATGGGTCAGCGCGCCGAGGGAAACCGCCGTCACGCCCGTGCGCGCATACGCGGCGACCGCCTCCGGCGTGAGGCCGCCGGACGCCTCGGTTTTGCAGATGCCGCGGCAGAGGGCAACCGCCTGCACAATCGTCTCCGGCGACATATTGTCGAGAAGCACCCAGTCCGGTTTCCCCGGAAGCACCTCCTCCAGCTGCGCCAGTGTATCCACCTCAATTTCAATCTTCAGGTCCGGATGGGCCTTCCGCGCCGCCCGAACGGCATCCGCCAAGGAACTGCGATGGTTCTCCCGCCAGAAGGCCAGATGGTTGTCCTTGATCAAAATGGCATCGTACAATCCGATGCGGTGGTTGGTTCCACCACCGCAATGCACAGCATACTTGTCGAGGCGCCGCAGACCCGGCGCCGTCTTACGCGTGTCCAGAATCTGCGTGCCCGTGCCAGACACCGCCTTCACCGCCGCCGCCGTTGCCGTGGCAATGCCCGTCATGCGCTGGAGCACATTCAGCGCCGTTCGTTCCGCCGTCAGTAGCGCACGGGCTGCTCCGCGCAGCTGCATCACCGGCCGGCCCGCGCCAACCGCCTCGCCATCTGCGGCACAGGCCCGCGCCTCCACCCGCTCATCCACTAGGCGGAACACCTCTGCCGCCACACCCAAGCCCGCCACCACCATGGGGTGCCGGGGCGTCAAGCTGGCCCGTGCCGGAACATCCGCATCCACCAGCGCCAGGGTGGTGGCATCCCCGCTGCCGATATCCTCTTGCAGGGCGCGCCGCAGCAACGCCTGCACATCGGGTTCCTGTTCCAGGGGAAGTTGAGTTGTCTGAGGCATAGGCACGTCCAATCCGACATTTGTGGTTCCTAGCCGCGCTTCCTGCAACGGCTTCACGTCTTGTACGCCATCCCGGCGGGAATGTCACGCCCCGTTGCCGTTTTCGGCAACGGGATTTGCCCTTGCCCATCCGCCCGGCAACCGATATTTTCAACAAAAACCGGAGAGCACCACCTATGGTACCGACGAATACAACCGTCCTGCAACACCCCTTGATCGAGCACAAACTGACGATTCTCCGCAATCGAGAGACCGACAACAAACTCTTCCGCTCCACCCTGCACGAGCTCTCTTATCTTTTGGTTTATGAAATCACGCGCCGCCTGCCCCTCCGAAGCGTCCGCATCGAAACCCCGCTCATGCCCTGCACCTGCCAGGTGCTGGCGGCGGAGGTGCTGCTCATTGCCGTCCTACGGGCCGGACTGGGCATGGTGGACGGCATTCTGGAGCTCATTCCCTCGGCCAAAGTTGGCCACCTTGGACTCTACCGGGATGAGTGCACCCTGAACCCCGTCGAATATTACTGCAAGTTGCCGCCGGGCGCCGACAGGATGCACGCCTTTCTGCTCGACCCCATGCTCGCCACCGGTGGCTCGTTGATCTATGCGCTCTCCCTGTTGAAAAGCCGGGGCCTCTCCAACATCATCGTCACCTCCATCCTAGCCGCGCCGGAAGGCCTCCAGGCCCTTCACAACGCCCATCCCGACATCCAAGTCTATACCGCCATGCTCGATGAACGGCTGGATGAAAACGGCTATATCCTCCCGGGCCTCGGAGATTGCGGCGACCGCCTATTCGGCACCTTGTAATTCGCCCATCTGTTCCATCCATTCCGGCGGCGGGCGTTGCTTGCCTATTCCTTCATCAGGAACGTTTGCACCCGCCTTCCGGTCATGGATTCTAGCGTTGACCTCACATCCCCCTGTGTTATGGTTTTATAAAACGAAGGAGTGTGTTCCATGGCCTTGAAACTCAAAAAAATGCCTTATTACAGCGGCCCCCAGGGGCCCGTGGTTCTCGTCATCATGGATGGCGTCGGCGTCGGCAAATATGTAGAGGGCGATTATGTCCGCTCCGCCTGCATGCCCACCTTGGACTGGCTGAAGGCCAACTGCCCCTCCACCACTCTCAAAGCGCACGGCACGGCCGTCGGCATGCCGTCGGATGACGACATGGGCAACTCCGAGATCGGCCACAATGCCATCGGCGCCGGGCGGGTTTACCACCAGGGAGCCGCCCTTGTCGCCAACGCCGTCGATTCCGGCTCCCTCTACCAAGGCGGGACGTGGAAAAAACTGATCACCAACGTGAAGGACCACGACTCCACCCTCCATTTCATCGGCCTGTTCTCCGATGGCAACGTGCATTCGAACATCCACCATTTGAAAAGCATGCTGACGGAAGCGAAAAAGGAAGGCGTCAAACGCGCCCGCATCCATGCCCTGCTCGACGGCCGCGATGTGCCGCCCACCAGCGCACTGGACTACATCCTCCCCTTCGAAGCCTTTCTGGCCGACTTGAATGCCGATGGAACCGTGGACTATGCCATTGCCTCCGGCGGCGGCCGCATGAAAATCACCATGGACCGCTATGAAGCCGATTGGGACATGGTCGCCCTCGGCTGGCAAACCCACGTGCGGGGCGAAGGCTCCCTCTATCCTTCCGCTGAGGTCGCCATTGAAACCCTCCGCGGCGAAAATCCAGGCGTGCTGGATCAGGACCTGCCCCCCTTCGTGATCGAACGCAACGGCGAGCCCGTGGGCCGCATCCAGGACCACGACAGCGTGATTTTCTTCAACTTCCGCGGGGATCGCGCCATCGAAATCACCCACGCCTTTGAAGAAGAGCACTTCACCAAATTTGCCCGCGGCCCGCGCCCCGACGTCTTGTTCGCCGGCATGATGCAGTATGACGGCGATGCCGGCATCCCGAAGCTGTTTCTGGTGGAACCACCCCACATCACCCGCACCATCGGCGAATATCTGGCCGATGCCGGCGAGCGCCAGCTCGCCTTGAGCGAAACCCAGAAATTTGGGCACGTCACCTATTTTTTCAACGGAAACCGTGCGGAAAAATTCAACGAGGACCTAGAGGATTATGTGGAAATCCCCTCCGACCGCGTTGCTTATGAAGAACGGCCCTGGATGAAATCTGCGGAAATCACCGATGCGCTCATCGAAGGCATCGAGTCCGGAAAATACCGCTTCATCCGCGTCAACTATCCTAACGGCGACATGGTCGGCCACACGGGTGTGTATGAGGCCGTCCATATCGCCATGGAAGCCCTGGACCTTGCCCTCTCCCGCCTGCTCCCCGTCGTCAAAAAGATGAAAGGCATCCTCGTCATCACCGCCGACCACGGCAACAGCGACGACATGTATGAGCACGCCAAGGACGGTAGCGTCAAGATGGACAAGGAAACCGGCCGCCCCAAGCCCCGGACCGCCCACTCCCTCAATCCGGTCCCGGCCATCCTCTTTGATCCATCCAACGCCTCCCATGCCACCCTCACCGCTCAAAAAGGTCTGGGCATTTCCTCCATCGCCGCCACCTGCCTTAACCTGCTGGGCTATGAGACGCCGGAAGGATATGACCCGTCGCTGGTGAAGGTTGATTAGGCCGGAGGTTTTCCACACGATGGA
>JAISGX010000067.1 GCA_031262805.1 Verrucomicrobiota bacterium
TACATCCCCACCCTGCGCATAAAGGGCTCCGCCGTAGGGAGCGGGAGCGGACAGCGGCTGGATGCCGCCGCCCATGCCGGCATCCGAAACACAGGCTTCAAACCGGCACCGATTGAGGACCAGGCCATCCACGGCATACGCGGCCAGGCCGCCGCCCAAGGCGATGGGACTACCGGCTCCATTGCGGAAGACCAAATCGACCAGAGGGATATTCTTCCCCTGCACCCGCATGCAACGGCCGGCGTGGCGGCCGTCTAGAATGGTGGGGTTGAGCGGATCGCTGGAGCCGAGCACCACCAGATTGGTTCCCTGCAACTCTAGGATATCGCCCCCATCCACCTGGTAGAGGCCGCCGGAGAGGTGGATGATCGTATCTGCATTGCTATTCGACGAAACGGCCTGCTGGATGAGCCAGCTGTAGTCTGCATCTTCTGCAGAGAGAACCAGATCCGGCATGGGGCGGCTGAGGGAATCGGACGGATTGGATTCCCGGCGGAGTTCCACACCATCGGGGATGCCATCGCCGTCGGTATCGGCCCGGGCCGGGTCGGTATGGTGCACAAGCAGTTCCATGCCGTCCGTCAGCCCGTCGCCATCGCTATCCTGCACCAGAGCCGCCGCAAAAAAGCGTTGGGAGTCGCCCGGGCCCATCAGGTTGCCTTCCCCCACCGCCACACCGTTGGTTGCCCCCAGAGGCTCTCCCCAGACGCTCCAAGTTCCGTCCATGCCCTGAAAACGGGGGTTGCTTCCCTGTGGCGACGCGCTGTAGGCGAAGACCTGCACCGGAGCGGAGGCATGGATGAGGGTGAGGCGGACGACGCCGTTGGAGAGCAACTCCATGGGCAGGAAGCTCAATCCGGATGAGGCGGAGGGGGCCGAAAGGGTCATGGGCGCGCGCCGGGAAAGCTTGGCGGAGGCTTCGGAGCGCCGCGCCAAGGCATAGGCGGACTCGTCGGCCTGATCCAACAGGTCTAGGGTGAAGGTGATGCGGGAGGGGTCCATCCCCTCGGGCCAAGCGGCCTCCTCCCCGCACCAGACCGCGACGGGCTCGCCCGAGAGGTTGTAGAGGGAGGTTTCCCGCGTATCCGGATCCTGGGCGATGGAAAGCGGGTAGATCGCAATGGAACCCTCCCACTCCCCCTCCAGTTGCTCTAGGAACGAAGTTGGGAACTCTTCCGGGTCCACCGGCAACGCTTCCATCCAAAGCGGCTGCACCAGCTCCTTCCACGGAGGGGTGATGCGGTTGTAGAACTCCCACTGCTCATCCACCCAGTCGGCAAGGCGGGAGAGATTCAAGACAGGAACAACGGCTTCATCCGGCTCAATAACGGAAGCGTTCTGGCCCAGCGCCACAACCACCGCCAAGCCCCCCAGAAGCAACCCCGCCATCCAGACCATGCTCCGCCTCCCCCACCATCCGCTCCTTGCGCTCGGCCTCCTCATCCTCGTTCCTCTCGGTCCCTGACGTTCGAACATCTGCCGGATCGCGGCGCACAGGAGGATGTTGGCATCTCTCGCCTCAAGCCGCCGGGAAAACGGAGGTGTATTTTCCTTTCTTCATCGATCCTACAGGGGGACGAACCGAAACGCAAGAGGTAATTTCGTGCAATGGACTACAGCCATCCAGAAGAGCCCAGCCACGCGCACGGTCCACCGGGGAGGCGTCTAGTATGTATATCCGATGGTGAAGCTGAAGCGGCCGCTGTTGCCGAGCATGTCATCGGTGCTGACGGGCCAGGCATAGTCGAGCTGGATTGGGAACTGGGGCAGATCCAGCCGGACGCCGATGCCGTAGCCGTCGCACACGTCGCCATCGCCTATGGCGGGGGAAGTCATATCCTCCTCGAACATGCCCTGCCAGACCACGCCGACATCATAGAAGAGGGCGAAACGGAGCTTCTGCACGATGGGCAGGGTGTATTCCACGGTTCCGTAGGCGGCGCTACGGCCGCCGAGGGGTTCGCCATCTTCATCCTTCGGGCCAAGCTTGCGGAATTTGAAGGCGCGGACGGTACGGGGGCCGCCCATGAATTCGCGGTCGAAGATGGGCACGCGGTCGTTGTTGCCGTATTCCTCCACCATGGAGAGCATGCCGCGAATGTTCAGAACGTGGCCGAACCACAGGGGGACGAACTGGGAAGCACGGAAGCGGAATTGATAGGTGTCGGTATCGCCACCGAAGGGGCCACCGGCCAAGGTGGCGGCGACGGAACCGCGGAAGCCGCGGGTGGGGATGAAGGTGCTGTCGCGGGTGTCGCGGATGAGTTCGATGGTGCCGTAGCTCTTGAGGCGACCGCCGGCTTCGGCTAGGATGCGTTCACTGGCGTTGGTGGAAACATTATGGATGTCAATGTCTTCCATGCCATAGATCCAGTTGACGCGGTTGAAGGTGAAGAGCGGCTGGCCGAGGGTGACGGTGCCGCCAGTGGTGGTTTGGTCGTAGTCGTCGCTGAGGTAACGGGCGTCGCGCCGGAAGAGATTGATGCCGAGAGACAAGCGGCGGTTCATGAACCATGGCTCGATCCAAGACATTTCGAGGTCGGTCCGTTCATCGCCAATCTGCACGCGCAGGTTGAGCTTTTGTCCTCCCCCGGTGAAGCGCGGCCAGCCGAAGAGATCAAAGTTTCCCTGCCGCAGTTCGGCGTAACCGACGATGTTGTCGATGCTGGAGAAGCCCACGCCGAAGGTGAATTGCCCGGTGGACTGCTCTTCAACGTCAAAAATCAGGTTGAACCGGTTGGACACGGTGGTGGATTCGGAATAGGTGCCGACGTAGGAAAAGTAGTTGAGGTTTCGCACGCGGTTTTCGCTGCTGCGCACGCGGACTTCATTGTAGACATCGCCGGGGGCGAGGTTGATTTCCCGACGGATGACCTTGTCCTTGGTTTGGGAGTTGCCGCGGATTTCAATGTTTTGGATGTAGGCGAGCGATCCTTCGCTGACGTCGTAGGTCACCACGGCGGAGGCGGCATTGGTATCCAAGGTGATGAGCGGATCGACCGTGGTTCGAATGTAGCCGCGGGAGCCGTAAAAATCGCGGATATTCTGGGAGGCGCGCTGAATGCCGGCAAAGGAGGCTTTCTGGCCTGGGGCCACGAGCACGCCCTTGCCGAGATCCTGTTCGGGGAAGAGCGAAACGCCCTGAAAACGCCAATCCCGCAGGGTATACATGGGCCCTTCCACCACGCCGAAGGTGATGTCGATTTTCTTCGCGCTGACATATTCAAAGGTGGGCGCCCCAACCTGCGCGCCGAGATATCCCTTGTCCATGAAGACCTTGCGGATCATTTCGCGGTCGGCCAGGATTTTGGCGGGCTCGTACAGGCCGTCGTTGTTGATCCATGTGAGCCAGGAGGATTGCTTCTGCGCCATGACAGCGAGGAGCTCGCGGCGCGGAACATGACGGTTGCCTTTGAACAGGATCCGGCGGACGACGGCACGTTTGCCTTCTTCCACCCGGATGTTGAGATCGGTGAACCCGGGGGAATCTTCGACGGGCGTGAGTTCCCATGTGATCCGGGTGTTGGGGAAAAAGTCCTTGCGGTAGGTGTCGCGGGCCTTTTGGGCTTTTTCGCCGATCAGTGCGTTGTCCACCCGGTCGCCGGACTGAATTTCCATCAGGTTGCGGACTTTTTTGTTGCCCATATAGTCTGCGCCTTTGATGGTGAGGTGGCGGATGATCGGTCGGCCGGCCACCCGAAAAAGGAGCACGATGCCGCCGCCGGAAGCTTCTTCGATCCGGGCTTCGGCATAGGAAAAGGCGCCGGATTTCTGAAGGGAGCGGATGTCTTCGGTGAGGGCGCCGCGGTTGAGTTCCCGGCCGACGCGTGTGCTGACATGGGCGAGCACCTGTTCAGCATTAATGGGCACCAGGCCGATGGGCTCCACCGCGATGTCACGGATGAGCAGGGCGTCCTGCTGGGCCCAGCAGGTCGGTACAGCGGCCAAGCATACGAACAGGATGGTCCTGAGGATCTTTTGCAGTGGTTGATATGCGGTGCTCATTCCTCATCCCCGTGGTCTACGCCTTCAAAGCGGTTTTCAAATCGTGTGTAGTCGGAGAAGAAGTTCAGGCGAACTTCCCCTGTGGGGCCATTGCGGTGTTTGGCGATGTCCACAATGGCCAGTGTCTTGTCGTCGGAATCCGGCCCTTCCTTGTAATAACAAGGGCGGCGGAGCAGAAACACGATGTCGGCGTCCTGTTCAATGGCGCCGGAGTCGCGCAAATCGGAAAGCTTGGGGATGGAGCCGCCGCCTCGGGTTTCGGGGGCACGGCTGAACTGGCTGAGGACCAGGACGGGAATACGCAATTCCTTGGCAATGGCCTTCAGGCCTTGGGAAATGGCGGCGGTTTCCTGCTGACGGCCGTCCCGGGAGCGGGCAGAGCAGTTGAGGAGCTGGAGGTAGTCGACAACCATGAATTGGATGTCGTATTTTCGCTTCAGGCGGCGAGCGCGGGAGCGAAGTTCTTCGATTTCCAGCCCGGCGCTATCGTCCACATAGAGGGGGGCTTTGCGGAGAACATCGGCGGCCCCCATCAGATTGCCGTGTTCCTCATTGCCGACCATGCCTTGGGAGAGCCGTTGGGAGGAGACACCGGCCCGGCAGCAGATCATACGCCGGACGAGGGATTCCGCAGACATTTCCAGACTGAAGACGGCAACAGGACGGGGCGGCTGCTTCCGCGGGCCGGTGGCCACATTTTCCGCTATATTCAGCGCGAGCGAGGTCTTGCCCATGGAGGGCCGGGCGGCCAAAATCATCAGGTCGCCTGGTTGCATGCCCAGCAAGATTTGGTCGATGTCCACAAAACCCGTGGAGATGCCAGTGAGCCCTTTTTTCTGCTGAATGAGCGTTTCGGCTTCGGCCATTTCGGCTTCAACCAGATCGGCCCAGGGACGTTCCTGCCCAACCCGGCGTTCACTCAGCTGGAAAAAGGCTTCTTCGGCGCGCCCGAGGACGGTTTCGGCTTCTAGGTCGGTCTTGTAGCATTCCTCGGTGACGATGCGGGCGGTGTCGATGGTGCGCCGGAGCAGGTGGTTTTCGTAGACTCGCTGGATGTAGTATTCCGCGTGGGCGGTCGTGGGCGTGCCGTCAATCAGGCGGGCGAGCTCCTCTTCGCCCCCCACCCCGTCCAGCAGGCTCTTTTCCCGGAGCCGGTCGGAGACCGTCAGGATGTCGACGGGACGGCGGGCACGAGAAAGTTCGAGCATCGTCTCGTAAATCGAGCGATGGGACTGGACATAAAACGACTCGGTCGAAATCTGCCGGGCCCCGCAGAGGTCGAGCAGGCGCTCGGCATCCTGCAGGATGGAACCCAATACCGCCCGCTCCGCATCCTCACTGTATGGAGGAATGCGGTCGCCGAGGCGGGGCGTCACCGGTGCGCCCGGGCTTTTCTCTCCCGCTCCGGCCATGAGGTCGCCCTCCCTATTCCGCGTGGTCTGCTTCTTCGGCAAGTTTTTCCGCCGTGACTTTAACGATCAACTTGCCGCGAACTTCCGGATGGAGGTTCAGGGCGGCTTCGTGTTCGCCCACAGCTTTGAACGCTTCGTACATCACCAGCTGCTTCTTGCCAAGCTCGATGCCCGCTTCGGCCAGCTTGGCCAGCACATCGGCGGCGCTGACAGAACCAAACAGGCGGCCGTCGGCATTGGCCTTGACGGGCACCGTAACGGTCACCTTCTCCAGCCTGGCCAAGAGAGCTTCGGCATCCTTTTTTTCCTTCTGCAGGCGGATAACGGCCTCCTCGCGCTTCTTTTCGATCAAGCGCTTGGTGCCGGGCGTCATCGTGACGGCCAGCTTTTTCGGAAACAGGAAATTGCGGGCATAGCCCGCCTTCACACGGCAGGTGTCGCCGGAGCGTCCCGTGTCCGCCACATCCTCCAACAGAATCACTTCAATGGCTTTACCCATGATTCACCAATCCTTCCGCCGCCTAAGGCAGCAATCCCATGACCCGCGCACGGCGGATGGCTCGTTTGACCTGGCGCTGCTGCTTGGCATTCGCACCGGTGACGCGTCCGGGCAAGATTTTGCCACGTTCGGTCATAAATTTGCGCAGAAACTCATAGTCGCGGTAGTCCACTTGCTGATCCGCCTTGAGCATGCGTACGCGCTTGCGCCCCGCATCGTCCAACAACGAATTGTTATCCCGGCGGGGTGCCCGTTTTTTCTTATCTTTCATCATAACCTTACTACTCCGTGTTTAAAATGGAATTTCCTCATCATCGGTCGCCTTCGACAGCGGCTCCTCATAGGAGGGTTGGGAAGGCGCGGTGTCACGCATGGACATGTCATTACGGGGGGAGCCGCTACGTCCCCCACCGCCGCCACCAGCACTCAGAAACTGGACGCGCTCGGCCCGTACTTTGAGGCGAGAACGCTTCTGTCCTGTTTCCTTGTCGTCCCAGGTATCCATCTGGAGGCGCCCTTCGATGAAGACGGGCGAGCCTTTGGATAGATATTGCTGGCACGTTTCGGCCTGGCGGTCCCACACGTCCACATCCAGATAGACCGTGCGTTCGACGCGCTCGCCGCCTTTGCTCTGGAACGATTCGTTCACGGCCAAGCGCAATGTGGAAACGGCCGTTCCCGAAGGAATCCGGCGCAATTCGGGATCCTGCGTGAGGTTCCCGATGAGCATGACTTTATTCAGCGAGGCCATCGGCGGCTTCCTTCGCGGCCGCCGGGGCGGCTTCGGGCGCGGTGACGACTTGAACGCGGAAGATCTGGTCATTGAGCTTCAAGCGGGCCTGCAGGGGTCCCACTTTGTCGCCGTCCAGCTGGAAGGCAATCAGGCCGTAATGACCGCTGCGCTGTTTCTGCATCACACGGGCAAAATCCCGTTTGCCCAGCCGCGTACTGCTGGTCATTTTGCCGCCCAGCTTTTCGATTTCCGCGCGGACGGCTTCCACCGTTTCGTCGCAGTCCGTATCCTTCAGGCTTTCCCGAAAGATGATCATTGCTTCGTATTTATTCACCTCATGCCTCCTCAATTGTATTGGTTCATGGCTACGTCCACTCCGTGTACCAGGATGCACTCCACCGCGTCCGCCGCTTTTGCCGCCGTTTCCGACACCATCTGCCGCGTGCGTGCGTCCATCCGCTCCAGCACATGCTCCACCAAACTTTTTCCTTCTTCCTGTTCTCCAACTCCGATCCGCACCCGGACAAAGTCCTCTGTTCCGAGGCGCGAAATAATCGACTTCAAACCGTTATGGCCGCCAGCGCTTCCTTTTGCGCGGATTCTCAAGCGGCCAGTGGACAGATTGATGTCATCCGTCACGACAATCAAGTCTTTTGCGGTGAGTCCCGCCGGCTGCATCAGCGCCGGGAGCACATCGCCGCTCCGGTTCATGAAGGTCATCGGTTTGACCAACCACAGGTTGCCCACCCCTTCCATTGAAACTTTGGCGGTTTGAACGGGGCGCCTCCAGGAACGGCGGAAGGCCACTCCACGGCGTTTGGCAAACTCATCCAGAACCAGCCAGCCGGCATTGTGCCGCGTCTGCTCATAGTTCCGTCCGGGGTTTCCCAACCCGACCACCAGCTTCATATCAAGGTGTTTCTCCTGCGTTCGTCGTTCTTCCGTTTCAATTCTTTTACTTCGCCTCGGCGTCGGCCTTCTTCTCCGTCAACACTTCGGGCGCCTTGGCATCGCCTTCGTCGGAAGCCTGTTCCATACGGGGAGCGGCCACGGCCACAATCACCTGTTCGAGATCGTCCGACACGGTGAATTTGGCAGAATCCAGCGGCACATCGTGAACGCGCAGCGCCTTGCCGACATGCAACCCGGACACATCCAGGGCCACTTCCTCAATCGCATCGCCCGGGAGGCATTCCAGAGTCAAGGTGCGCAGGATGTGCTCCAGCATGCCGCCCTCGTTCACCACGCCGTATGGCTCGCCCACCAGCTTGACAGGCACTTCGATCTCAATCTTGCGGGTCATGCTGACTTCATAGAAGTCCACATGAATCACCCGGCCGGAGATCGGATGGTGCTGCATGGCCTTGAGCATCACCTTATATGGTTTTTCCACGCCTTCAACCTCCAAATCCACGATCATGCTTTCGCTGCGGTGGCTCCGCAACATCATGACAAAGTCGTGTTCATTCATTTGGATGTTCAAGCCGGGACGGCCTTCTCCGTACACCACCGCCGGGAACCAACCCGTACGGCGCAGACGGCCCGCCATTGCGCTACCTTTACCGGTGCGCTTCTTGGCTGTCAGTTTTGTTTCTTTCATTGCATTCTCCCTTGATGAATCTCGAAGAGCTTGGAGACGGATTCGTCTCCATAAATCCGTTTGATGGCATCGCCAAGCAAGTCGGCCACCGTCAGCACCGTAAGCGGGAAATCTCCCCATGGCAGGCTCTGGGCCAGACTGTCGGTTGTGATCAATTCCTCGATCGGCGATTCCTTCAGGCGCTGGATGCCCAGCTCCGTGATCGGACAGTGGCTGACCACCGCACGGACCGACCGGGCTCCATTTTCCTTGGCCATTCGGGCCGCCGCGCAGAGGGTTCCTGCCGTGGTGGTCATGTCATCCGTCAGGATGCAATCCCTACCTTCCACGTTGCCCACGAGCTCCAATGCTTCGACTTCCGAGGCGCTACACCGATGTTTCCCGGCCAGCGCCAGCCCGGCGCCCAGCAATTTGGAATAGGAATATGCCATTTTCAACCCCCCTGGATCCGGCGCCACCACCACGCAGTCCGCGGCGGGCGCTTGTTCACGAATGTAGCGAACCATCAACGGCGCCGCATACAAATGATCCACCGGAATATCAAAAAATCCTTGGATTTGAGGGGAGTGCAAATCAATCGTCAACACACGGTCCACGCCTGCCGCCACCAACAGGTTGGCGACCAACTTGGCGGAGATCGGCACGCGGGAACGGTCCTTGCGGTCCTGCCGCGCATACGCGAAAAATGGCATGACGGCCGTAATGCGGCGGGCGGAGGCCCGGCGGGCGGCATCGGCCATGATGAGCAGCTCCATCAGGTATTCGTTGGGCCGCAGGCCGGTGGGCTGGACGATAAAGACCTCCCGCCCGCGTACCGTCTCTTCATAGATCACGGAAATTTCGCCATCGGGGAAAGTGCTCACGCTGGCGGCGCTCAATGGAACCCCCACCCGGACCGCGATTCGTTCCGCCAGCGGCCGGTTTGCATTTCCCGCAAAAATTTTAATTAGGTTTTCCATACCGTTTAAATCTCTATTTCCGTTTCTGTTCTCCGCACGCGCGCAGTGGTTGCCCGACAAGGACTCGAACCTTGACTCTGGCCTCCAAAGGGCCGTGTGCTGCCATTACACCATCGGGCAATACAAAGGATTTTCGATGGCACTCCGCAATCGCGCACCGGCATCCTCTCGGCGCCGTGCCCGACCGTGACAAAGAACAAAGGGGCCCTCCGTTCACCGGCGGACCCGTCATAAAACCCGCGCACCATATCGGGAGCCCCTGAAAAAGTCAACCCTTCAATCCACCCGGGATGGCGAACGGCCGCCGCCTTCCCCCGGCACCACCCAAAAGGCCATGGATTCTAAAATTGCCTCTTCCGCAACTTCCCTGTATCCTGTGCGGTATGAAAACGTTTGCTTACTTGCTTTGCATCCTCGCCTTCCTGCTTCCTCCCGCCTGGAGCCAGGAGGGTGCCGCCGCGCCGGAGGAGGCCCCCGTCTACATTCTGCCCATCCGCGGGCAAATTGAAGGCGCCATGCTGTATGTCCTCCGCCGTGGACTGGCGGAGGCCGACCAAAAACAAGCGGCGGCGGTCCTGTTGGTGATGGATACCCCGGGCGGCACCCTGGCGACGGCAACCGACATCGTCCGCGCCATCCAGGCTTCCCGCGTGCCGGTCTATACGTTTGTGGAAAACCAGGCGCTGTCGGCCGGGGCCATCATTGCGCTTTCCACCAAGAAAATCTTCATGGCGCCCGGCACGGTGATCGGGGATGCCCTTCCCATCCTGATGTCTCCATGGGGTGGCATTCAGGAAATGTCTCCCTCCGTGGAGGAAAAAGCCGTTTCCAGTGTGGCGGCATTGATCCGGGCGGCGGCACAGGCGGCGGGGCACGATCCGGATCTGGGCGAAAAAATGGTCCGTCGGGAACTGGACTATGCCGTGGACGGGAAGGTCATCAGCCCGGCTGGGCAGTTGTTGACCCTGACGGCGGATGAAGCGGCGCAGCGTCGTGCCGATGGCACCCCTGTGCTCTCGGCCGGCACCGCCGCAACGGTGGAGACAGTGCTGGACCGCCTGAACCTGGCGCAGGCCCCCCGGCACGAAATGGAAGTTCGAACGGCCGAGAAAGTGGCCCGGTGGATCGCTGCGGCGGCACCAATCCTGATGATGCTGGGCTTTCTGGGCATCTATATCGAATTCAAAATGCCCGGCATCGGACTGCCGGGCATTCTGGGCGCCCTATGCTTGGCCCTGTTTTTCTGGGGACACCATATTGCGGGACTGGCTGGGATGGAAGACCTGTTGCTGCTGGGGGCGGGCGTGGCGTTGGTGGCGCTTGACATGTTCATCATTCCCGGTTTCGGCATAATGGCGGTCCTGGGCATCCTATTGATCTTGCTTTCCCTGATCGGTTCCATGACCCACCCCCTTCCCGGCCTGCCGCTGGCTTTGCCGGGCTGGGCGGAGGTACAGACGGCGCTGACGAAAACCATGCTGGCCATTGCGGGGACCGGATTGGCGGCCGGGGTGCTGAGCCGCTTCCTGCCGAAAAGCCGATTGTTCCGCCGCCTGACGCTGACCAGTGCCACCCGCGCCGACGAGGGATACACGGCCTCGCAGGATTTCAGCGGCTGGCTCGGCCAGACGGGCGTCGCCCTCACACCCCTCCATCCTTCCGGCGTCATCCGGATCGGGGATCAGCGGCTGGATGTGATCACCGAAGGCGAATTTCTTGATGCCGGAACCGCCGTGAGGGTCGCCGTAGCCAACGGCAACCATGTGGTGGTCCAAAAAGCGGAGTAAAACAGGACGCCTCCGTCTTCCGGTTCGGCCGCCACCCGTGGGCGCGTCATCTGGCCAGCAAGAGAAACCACGGCCACAAATCGGGCTGGGCGGCTAGGTTGCGGTCCACATTGTTCCGGGGCAGATTCCAGCGGGATTCCAAGGGGCTTCGGGCCACGCCCCGGTGGGTGCCCACGGCTCCTAGCAGCCCCATTGCCTCCAGATCCTCCTCCATGTCGTGGCGGGCGTTTCCATTCGGCCAAGCCAAAATGGGCGTCCATGCATCGGGAAGCCTCCGCGCCACCACATTACGGCAACAGATCAGGTCCGCCAAGGCGGCTTCCCTGACCATCGAAGGCATCAGGGCGTGCCGATGCCCGTGCAAACCGAAGCGAATCCGGCCGTCAGCGCCCATTTCCCGGGTTTGCTCCCAGGTTAAAAATTCGTCGGGCACCTGCCGGGGCCTGGGAAAATCCAGCAGGCGGGCGTTCAATTCAGACAGCGATAGGGTTTTCAGGCGCTCAATTTCCATGTCCGTGAGGCAGACCCGCTGCCACCAAAACGGAATGCGGTCCTCCACGGCACTGGTGGCCAGGAACACCGTGGCCGGAAGATCCAACTCCTTCAGGACGGGCCACGCATATTCATAGTTGTCCGCCCAGCCGTCATCAAAAGTCACAGCAAAGGAGGCCTGCCCCGGAGGCACCCGCCCACCCCTCATCCATTCCTCAAGAGACAGCACGGCATACCGTTGCTTCATCCAGGTCAGCATCCGGCGGAAGTCCGACACCCGGACCTCCAGATTCTTCATGGGGCGTGGTTCTTGGTCGTCATCCGGGCGAACCCGGTGAAACGTCAGGATGACCAGCCGTCCCATGTGCGGCCTCCGCAAAAAAGGCGTCGCCTCCATGGTCCTTCCCACGAGGGCTTTGAGCGTTTTGTTCATTCGGCTCCGGCTCCGCTGAAGGTTCCTTTGGCGATAGGGGGCAGCTCCCGATGGCGTCCGTCATAATCCAGTCCGTAGCCGCCCACAAAGGCATCCTCCATCCGAGCCCCTGCGAAATTCGCCTCATAGGGCGCGATGCGCCGAGACGGCTTATCCGGCAAGACGCATGTCCGGACGGAGCGCACGCCCTTTGCCATCAGGTGGGCCACGGTCCAGCCGGTGTCCGGAATGTCGCCCGCCATCCGTTGCCTGGGCGTAATCAAAACCTCTTCAATGTAATACGGCTTCATGCGTTGAATCCAACCTCTTCTTTCGGCGACAATCCTCGCGAACAGTCTTGCAAAATTTCCCCGAATGGGGGAAGTTAAAAAGCATTCAGCTGTAAAGGAAGCCCATGAAAAACCCATTTTCCCTGTTTGTCCGCGCCATCGCCCTTTCCACCCTCCTGCCGGCCGCCGCCCTGCTGCTGGCGGCCTGCGAAGTGGGCTCCTCGGATTCCACTTCCGGTGTGGCCTCCGACAACAGCGGCCGGATCTATGATTTCTCGGGACTGTATGCCAATATCTCCTCCGGCCAAACCTATTCCCTGGTATATCCCGCGGGCAAGCAGAGCGGAGAGGCAGTTGTCTGGCTCCGGCTGATGCAGTCCGGGTCGAGGCTGGAGGGCTACGACAATGCCAGCATGACATGGAAGGGCCATATTTCCGACATCCGGGATGGCGCCGCCTCGTTCCAACTGAGCGGCAAAACCACCGTCGGCGCGCCGGTTGAAATTGCCGGGAAATTGACCTACCATTCCGGCAACAGCATGGCCAGCATGGATGCCTCCTGGCTGGAGCCGTCCTTTTCCGGAAACATCATGGCTTCCGCCGCTGTTTCCACTCCGGCCACCAACACGCCTCCCACCAATATCCCTCCCACCAACAACAACAGCAACATCGTGCTGGGAAGCGCCGGCTCCGGCATGGCCCTAGCGTGGGTTCAGCACACCTGGCGTTCCATCTGACCCCCAGAAAGCCCATGAAAAATAAAACCATCCGTCCCTCCACCTGCTCCAATGCGATTCAGGAATCCAGCATCTGCCAGACAGCCCACGAACTGGCCAAACTCTACAGCTTGGGCGATGTGGATGCGCCCGATGGGCTGCTCGGGCATGCGCCGGGCACCCGCAACACCCACGAAGCCCTGCGTTTCCTGCTGGATATTGTCTTTCCGGGAAAAGTGACCGGCACCACCATCTCCAACGATGAGCTGGGCGTGTTTCTGCTCCGCCGCCTGAGCGATGCCTGGCATCTGCTACATCAGGAAATCCGGCGGGCCCTTCTCTACCGCTGGCTCGGCGAAGCCGCACGGGTGGAAGGAAAGGCGCCGCCGTCCAAGGAGAATCTGGATCTAGAGGCTCGGCGGATTTTGAAAATCTTGCTCCAGAAACTGGTCGCCATCCGGCGGCTGGTGGTTGAAGACATCCAGGCCGCCTACGACGGCGATCCCGCGGCGCTGACGTTTGCGGAAGTGCAGTTGACCTATCCCGGCCTGCTGGCCGTGGCCGCCCACCGCATCGCCCATGAGCTGTATGAGTTGAACGTGCCCATTATTCCTCGCATCATGAGCGAATGGGTCCACTCCATGACCGGAACGGACATCCATCCCGGAGCACGGATCGGCCATGCTTTTTTCATCGACCATGCCACTGGCGTCGTCATCGGCGAAACCGCGCAAATTGGCAACCATGTGAAGCTCTACCAAGGGGTCACCCTCGGAGCGCGGTCGTTCAAATTGGATGAGGAAGGCAACCCGGTGAAGCATATCAAACGCCATCCCACGGTGAAAGATGAAGTGGTGATCTATGCCAACGCCACCATCCTCGGCGGCGACACCGTCATCGGAGCGCGTTCCATCATCGGCTCCAATGTGCATCTCATGGAGAGCGTCCCCGCCGACAGCGTGGTTTCCGCAAACTATCCCGATGTATTGATCCGCGAAAAAAGACGCGCAAAAAAAACTTGAACGCCCACTGCCGTCCGGTAGTATAGGGGCACCTTGAATGGAGGCGTAGCTCAGTTGGAAGAGCAGCTGACTCTTAATCAGCGGGTCGTGGGTTCGAGCCCCTCCGCCTCTACCATGTTTCCGAAAGCGTTGCCCTCCGCAGGCTTTCGGTTTTTTATTCGTCCATGGCGTCCAGCAAGGCTAGATATTCCTCGGCCTTGGAAACGGGTTGCGGAACGTCCCCCCAGTCACGCGCCTCACAGGCCACAACAAACAGGCGGCCGTCCAGCTCCATAAATTCCACATGCATGCCGAGAAGCTGGGAGCCGCCGAACAGCTTGATGCGCTGGATATCCGCTTGGGTATGCATGAGCTTCCTTCCGTCCGGCAGAGTCATGACGGAACGTTCCAGCGAGACCCCATCCGCCATGAGTCGTTCAGCGCCTTGCGCATCGCAGATCCGGACGCTACCCCATTGGATGCGCAGATACGGCAGTTGCATCCGCAGGGGGCTGGACGGTTCCACGCCATCCTCCCCACCGGCGGCCAGCGCAACATCCGTCTCCTCCCGGACAACGGCGCCGGCCTCCAACCAAGCGGGAAGCTGCTCCATCCATCGGGAAAGGAAGACTGGCTGGATGCGGCCCCGGCGGTCCGGCGCAACGGTGATGGAGCCACCATCCACCCGAATGGACTCCAGCCACGGATCGCCTTCATGCCGAAACAAACGCCACCGCACTCGGACCACCTTGGCCTCCACGCCGGCGAGCTCCGTCATGCCAATGAGGTCCCGGAGCTTCAAATTCAAGGCTTCCGTAGCGCGGATGCGCCCAACCTGAATCTCCATGCCGACCAATTCAGACAAGCGTTCCTCCACCCAATTTTCAAACCAAGGCGAACGAACCCATAGGTGGATCCCCACATATACGAGCAAAACCGCCAGTAGCAGCATCCAAACCAGCCGCCATCCCATTCCTTTTGCGACGTGGGATCCGGCAGACACGGATTCCGCCCTCATGAGGTTCCCTTCGCCAATTCCGCCGAGCGGTCTCTAGCGGCATGGACACCGGCTAGGACAGCTCGTTGAAAGCCCTCCGCCTCCATGGCCGCCAGACCGGCCAAGGTGGTTCCCCCCTTGGAACTCACGCGGGAACGGAGAACGGCGGGATCCTCCCCGCTCCGCACCGCCAATTCCGCCGCCCCTCGGACGGTTTCTTGAACGAGGCGGCGGGCGGCGGCAGCATCCAACCCCAGCTCTCCCGCCGCACGTTCCAAGGCCTCCATGAAGGCAAACACATAGCCCGGGCCACTACCGCTCACACCGGTCACCGCGTCCATCTGTGCCTCCCGCACCTGCACAACGGCCCCCACCGAAGAAAAGATGGCTTCGGCCCATTCCATATCCTTCGGCATCGCCCGCATCCCTCCGCACACGGCGGAAACCCCACAGCGCACAAGGGCCGGCAAATTGGGCATGACCCGCACCACCCGCGCCGGAATCCATTCCTCCAGTTGCGCCGTGGAGATGCCCGCACAAATGGAAATCACCACATGCGAAGACGTCCAGCTTTCCCCCGCAGCTTGAAGGGCGTCCTTTGCCTGCTGCGGTTTGACGGCCAGCACCACCAGGTCGGCATGCCGTACGGCCTCCTGATTTTCCGCCATGGCCTGAATGCCATAGGTTTCCGCCAAGACAGAACGCCGCCGCTCCAGCACATCCGAAACCAGAATCTGTTCTTTCGACACAAGGCCGCTGGCCAGAAGCCCACCGAGAATGGCTTCCGCCATGTTCCCGCCGCCCAAAAATGCAATCCGTTGCTCCATCCTCATTCGCCCTCCTCCTCCACCGGATGGGCCCGGGCACCGAAAACCCCGGTTCCCACCCGGACAATGGTGGCGCCCTCCTCAATGGCAACCTCCATATCATGCGTCATTCCCATGGATAATTCCGGCAGTCCGATTTGCAGGG
>JAISGX010000071.1 GCA_031262805.1 Verrucomicrobiota bacterium
TGCCTTGGCGCTGGCGCGCCTCAATGCGAACGCGCTGGGGGTGAATATCCGCTTGGTTCAATCGGATTGGTTGGCGGCGGTGGAGGACAACAGCGTGGACCTTGTGGTGTCCAACCCCCCCTACATCTCGGAGCAGGAATGCGATGGCTTGGACCGGACCGTCCGGGACTTTGAACCCCGCCTGGCCTTGTCCGGGGGGGGAACCGGGATGGAAGCCATTTCGCGGCTTGTGCAGGAGGCCTCCCGTGTGCTTATATCTGGCGGCTGGCTCCTCATGGAAATCGGGGACGACCAGGCCGAAGCCGTGACGGAGTTATTGTGCCCAACCCACCCGACAATTCAGCTCAACAACCTCAAATTCGATTACGCCGGACGGGCGCGCATCGTCATGGCGCGTCGCCGCTCCCGGTGATGCTCCGTCCGCACCATCGGCAATTCCGTCAAGGTCGGCGCTTGTATGGCGGCTTTCTCCTGATCGGCGTGTTGGTGTTGTTTGTGCTGCAATACCGGTGGATGAAGGAAACCCAACGTTCCGAGGGGCGGAAGATGGCTGCCAACAGTGTGGCGGTGCAGCTAGCCAACTGGATGCTGGACCAAAAAGGTCTGACGCCCGAAGGAGTGGAGGAGCCGGTCGTCGGCAATCCCCAGCAGATTGTGTGTTTCAACTGCCGGGGATCGGGTGAAATTTACGAAGAGGACGGCCGCATGGAATATTGTCCCATCTGTCAGGGCGTCGGTATTCGACTGGTGCGCCCCCTACATGCCGAGGATCGGCTGTGCCCGGCCTGCGGTGGAATGGGCCGTCTGGAGGGCCCGGACGGGCATTCTGTGGAAACCTGTCCTCGTTGCCAGGGCCGGGGGCTGATTCAGACACGGCCCCGGGAGGAACGGGAGAGGCTGGGGGCGCCGGAGTAAGGGGGGCGTTCCCCAAAAAGGGAAAGCCGGGAAGAAAACAACAGAGATTTCGTGGGGAAAAGGATGGATTCCGGGCTTGCTTTGGAACGACCCCGGGGGATATGCTTACAACATGCTGTGCATACGTCAATTAGTGCCACAAGCTGGGTTTGTGGCCGTATCTTTCCGGCTAAGGAGCATCCCTTGACTTCGAACGACGATTATATTTTGGAAATTCTGGAGAACGTCGGCCTGATTACACGGGAGCAGGCCATTGCCGCCCGCCAGATTGCATCGGAGGAAGATGAGCCGGTCATGGACGTTCTGGCGCGGGAAAACGTGGTGTCCAAGAGCGATATGCTCAAGGCGCTGGCGGGGCAGTTCGGCATGGAGGTCATTTCCCTGACGGGGCTGGATATCCCTCGAGAAGTTCTCGACATGGTGCCGGCGGATGTGGCCCAGCGCTACAAGGTGGTGCCGGTCTTCAAAAATGACAATGTGCTGACGGTGGCCTTGGGTGACCCGTTGGATGTGGACACCCTCGACGGCCTGCGGTATGTGCTGAAGGCGAATGTGGAAGGCGTGGTCGCCCCTCCAGAGGAAATCGAAAAGGCCATCGCCAATTATTATGGCCGCGCCACCGGCGCCATGGAATCCATGCTGACGGAGATTACCGAAGGCACATTGGCGCTTCCCGACGAAGTGCAACAGCAGCTCGTTAGCGATACGGATGTGTCCGAATCAGACGCGCCCATCATCAAACTGGTCAGTTTAATCATCATGGAAGCCTTTCGGTCCCGGGCGTCCGATATCCATCTGGAACCCATGCCGAAGAAGTTCCGCGTGCGCTACCGCATCGACGGTGTGCTACATGAAGTGGACAGTCCACCCAAGCGGTTGCAATCCGCCATCCTCAGCCGCGTCAAAATCATGGCCAACATGAGCATCGCGGAAAAACGCGTTCCGCAGGACGGGCGCATCCAGATCAATGTCATGGGCCGAGATCTGGACCTTCGTGTTTCCTCCATTCCAACCAACCACGGAGAAAGCATCGTCATGCGTATTCTGGACAAGGCGGGCATCGCCTTGGGTCTTCCGCAGCTTGGTTTCTTTGCGGATGACCAGCAGACCTTCGAACGCCTGATCTCCTTGTCCGATGGCATCATTCTCGTCACAGGACCGACGGGGTCCGGCAAGACGACCACGCTGTATGCTTGTTTGAACACCATCAACAAGCCCGACCGGAAAATCATCACGGTGGAAGACCCCGTGGAATATCAGATGAGCGGCATCAACCAGGTCCAGGTACGTGCGGATATCGGCATGACCTTCGCCGCCGCCCTGCGCGCCATCCTCCGCCAGGCGCCGAACATCATCATGATCGGTGAAATCCGCGACATGGAAACCGCGGAAATCGCCGTCAATGCCTCCCTGACCGGTCACCTAGTGTTCAGCACGCTACATACCAATGACGCCCCCAGCGCCGTGACCCGTTTGATCGACATCGGCGTCAAACCGTTTTTGGTGGCATCTTCCACCCGGGCTATCATGGCCCAGCGCCTGGTCCGCAAAATCTGCGACAAATGCAAAACACCGTATACGGCGGAGGAATCCGAACTGCGCATGCTGGGCCCCGCCGCCACCCAGCTCGCCACCGCGCAACTATATCATGGCACGGGCTGTGCCGAGTGTTCCTTCACTGGCTATCGCGGGCGAATCGGGATTTTTGAAATCTTCCTGATTGATGATCAGGTCCGGAATTTGATTTTTGAACAAGTGTCCTCTACGGATCTGCGCACCAAGGCCCGAGAGCTGGGCATGCGCACCCTGCGGGAGGACGGATTACGCAAAGTGGTGGCGGGGCAGACCACTCTTTCCGAAGTCTTGCGCGTAACCATGGGAGACAACGCCTGATGAGCATGCTCAAGTCATCTGATATTCAACTCGACGATCTGTTGGAATTGGCCGTTCAGGAGAATGCCTCCGACCTGCATTTGGCCGTTGGACTGCCACCCATCATGAGGTTGAACGGCTCTCTGGCGCCGTTGGATGCCGAGCCCTTGACCCCCGAGGATACTGACCGGTTGATGCGGAGCTTCACGCCCGAACCGCACATCCAAAGCCTGGAGGAAGAAGGTGGGGCGGACTTCGGATTTGGCTTCCGCGATGCCGCCCGTTTCCGTGTCAGCATTTTCCGCCAGAAAAATCATGTTGGCCTCGTGCTACGCCAGATTCCCAATACGATGCTGACGCTGGAGCAGATCGGCCTTCCGGCCCAGATGAAGGACCTGCTGTTCAAACCCCGCGGGTTGATTCTGGTGACGGGGCCAACGGGATCCGGCAAAACCACCACCTTGGCCAGCATGCTCAACATCATCAATCAGGAACGGGATTGCCATATCATCACCATTGAAGATCCGATTGAATACTATCACCAGCACAAGAAATCCATTGTGACCCAGCGTGAAATCGGGGTGGATGTGCCCTCCTTCAAAGAAGCCCTCCGTCGTGCCCTACGTCAGGATCCGGATGTGATCTTGGTGGGAGAAATGCGCGACCTGGAAACCATGGAAGCCGCCATCACAGCCGCGGAAACCGGCCATTTGGTGTTTGCCACTTTGCATACCACCGGCGCCGCCCGGACGGTGGACCGGATTGTGGATGCCTTTCCCACTAACCAGCAGGAACAGATTCGCACCCAGCTCTCGAGCAGCATCGTGGCCGTCATTTCGCAGGCCCTGATGCCACGCAAGGATAAAACCGGCCGGATTGCCGCGTTTGAAATCATGATTGCCACGCCCTCCATCCGCTCGCTCATCCGCGACAATAAAACTTTTCGCATTACGTCTGACCTGCAGACCGGCGCCAAATGGGGGATGCAGACCCTAGATTCCCATCTCATTGAACTCTGGCGGGCAGGCAAGATTTCCTATGAGGAATTGGTCACCAAGGCCCAGGATACCGAAGAAGTCTTACAACAAATCCGCAATAATCAATAGGCAGGACAGACGTATGGCCGTATATTCCGACATGTTTTTGGACGAGCTGATCTGCGTGGGGCTCATTGCAGAATCCCAGGCGTCAGAAGTGCTCGACGAACACGAGCGCACCGGCAAACCGACAAAGAGCGTGGTGCTGGAAATGGGGCTGATCACCGAGGAACAGGCCGTGGATCTGACGGCCCAACTGATGGGGGCGGAGCGGGTGGACCTAGAGCACATGACCATTGATGTGGATACCATCCAGGCGGTTCCCGGCAGCGTGGCGCGCATGTACAACGCCATGCCGGTGTCGGCGGACGGCGACACCGTCACTCTGGCGGTGGGGGATGTGATTTCACCGGAGACCACCGATGAAATCCGCTTTGTCCTCTCCAAAGACATTTTGTTTGTGGTGGATTCCTCTGAAGCGGTGACGAATGCCATTTCGCGCTATTACGGCACGGAAGATGAATCCATGAAAGATATGCTTTCCAGTCTGGAAAACGAATTGGAAGGCGCCGGTGAACTGCTCGAAAGCGGCGCGAGGCTGGAGGATCTGGCCTCGGTGGAAGCCGCCGCCAATTCCCGGCCCGTGGTCCGGTTCGTCAACCTAGTGTTGTTCCAGGCCGTGCAGGACCGTGCGTCCGATATCCATTTCGAGCCCTTTGAAGACGAGTTTAAAATCCGCTATCGTGTGGACGGCGCCCTCTACGAGATGGCGCCGCCGCCCCGGCACCTGGCCTTGCCGGTCATTTCCCGCCTCAAGGTCATCTCCGGGCTGAACATTGCGGAACGCCGCGTACCTCAAGATGGACGCATCCAGCTGCCCGTGGCCGGCCGTATGATCGATTTCCGCGTTTCCACATTGCCCACGCAGTTCGGGGAAAGTGTGGTGCTTCGTGTGTTGGACCGCAGCGTGGTTTCGTTGGATCTGGAAAACATCGGCATGCCGGATGATGTATATGAATATTTCGGAGAAGACATCGAAAAGCCCAACGGCATTGTGGTGGTGACGGGCCCGACCGGTTCCGGCAAAACCACCACGCTTTATTCCGCCCTGCGGCGGCTCAACACCATTGAAAACAAGTTGCTCACTGCAGAAGAACCGGTGGAATACGACATCGACGGCATTGTACAGGTTCCCATCAATGAGGCCATCGGTGTCACCTTTGCCAAGGTGCTGCGCGCCTTCCTCCGCCAGGATCCCGACATCATTATGGTCGGTGAAATCCGCGACATTGAAACCTCCGAAATCGCCATCCAGGCCTCGCTGACGGGGCACTTGGTGTTCAGTACACTACATACCAACGATGCCGCTGGCGCCATTACCCGCTTGATCGACATGGGCGTGGAACCCTTCCTGATCGCCTCCACTTTGGAAGCCATTCTTGGGCAACGGCTGGTTCGCACCATCTGCAACAACTGCAAGACGGAATATCAGCCCACACCGGAGATTCTCGAACAGCTGGGCATGACGGAGAAGCAGGTGGGAGGACGCCCCTTTTTTTATGGGGCCGGTTGCTCCTACTGCAATCAGACGGGATACCGCGGGCGACGCGGCATTTATGAATATCTGCGCATCAAAGATCCCATCCGGGAATTGATCAACCAGCGCAAACCCACGCTGGTGATCCGGGACAAAGCGGTGGAATTGGGCATGCGGACCCTGCGCGAAGATGGCATTCGGTGCATTCTGGATGGCTACACCACTGTGGAAGAAGTATTGAAGTATACATAGGAACGGGTCGGCAACGACGAAACAAAAGACGCGAGAGTCGAGAAGGAACAGGACAATGGCACGATTTACATTCACAGCATTGGATGCCAAAGGCAAGGAAGTGCACGGCGAGATCGAGGCCGAAAACCAGGCCACAGCAGTGGCCCGCATTCGTGAAAAACGATACTTTCCGACCAAAATCGAGGCTGCGGGGGAAGGAACGGGCGCGGTTGCCAAGAAGAAGGGAGGCAAGGGGGGCGCCCTCCAGATGGAAATCAAAATGCCCAAATTCCTTCAAGGCCGCGTCAAATCCAAGCAGCTCACCACCTTCACCCGCCAGATGTCCACGCTGGTCAATGCTGGCCTGCCGTTGATGCGCGCCCTCCGGGTGCTCCAGCGGCAGGAAAAAAATCCTACCCTGAAAGAGGCTCTGGCGCAAATGGCGGAAAGCATCGAATCCGGCAGCACGTTTGCAGAAGCGTTGGCCGCCCATCCGAAAATTTTTGACCGCCTGTTTGTCAACATGGTGAAGGCCGGTGAAGTCGGCGGTGTGCTCGATGTGGTGCTCGCCCGGTTGGCCGAATTCCAGGAAAAGGCGGAAAAAATCAAAGGCAAGGTCAAGAGTGCCATGACCTACCCGGTGGTGGTGCTGGTGCTTGCCGTGGGCATTCTGCTGTTTCTGATGATGAACATCGTTCCCCGGTTTGCGGGCATTTTCGCCGATTTGATGGGCGGCAAGGGCATGCCCGTGATCACCCAGTTTGTGATGGATGCCAGCGATATGCTGGTTCATCGCTTCCCGGTGGTGCTGATTGTGCTGTTCGTATTGGTGGTCATCATCAAGCTGATCGCCAAGACCGCCAAAGGCCGCTATACCTTGGACCAGTTCAAACTACATGCGCCGGTTTTCGGCACGCTGGTCAGCAAAAACTCCATTTCCCGCTTCACGCGGACGCTGGGCACCCTGATGTCGGCCGGCGTGCCGGTGTTGCAAGCGTTGAACATTGTGAAGGAAACGGTGGGAAACGAAGTGATTTCCCGTGCGGTGGCCACCATCCACGATGCCGTCAAGGAAGGGGAAAACATGGCGCCGCCCATTTCCTCCTCCAAGGTCTTTCCGCCGATGGTGGTCTCCATGGTGGAAGTGGGGGAGGAAACCGGCGCCTTGCCGGACATGCTGATGAAGATTGCCGATTCCTATGACGAAGATGTGGACAATGCCGTGGCCTCCATGACCTCCATCATTGAGCCGTTGCTGATCATCTTCCTAGCCGTGGTGGTCGGCACCATTGTGATTGCCTTGTTCATGCCGCTGGTCTCCATCATTGGCGGGTTGAGCGGGTAAGGGAGGAGGCTCCTCCCTTCAAAGGACCGGTGGAACCACCGGTCCTTTTCTTTTGCGGTTCTTCCGTTCGCAAAGACTGGATTCGGCGAATTCGCTTGTCAAAAGGAGCGCACCGCGCTTTCCTGCTCCGGTATGCCTTTTCAGCCTCCATCCCCTGTTTCCGCCGGATATCCCCGCCGCTGGTTGGCGGTTGCCTCCTCGACCAATGATGTGGCCCGGGAGTGGGCGAAGAAAGGGGCCCCGGATGGCGCCGTGGTGGTGGCGGACCACCAAACACGGGGGAGGGGCCGCCGAGGACGGAACTGGATGTCCACCCCTGGTAAAGCATTGTGCGCCTCGTTTGTTCTTCGCCCCGATTGGCCGGCAGACGATGCCAAACGGCTGGCGGTGCTGGGCGGCTGGGCGGTTTACCAAGCCCTGCAGCGGGTCGGTGTGCCGGACCTGCGGATCAAATGGCCGAATGATGTGTTGAGCTCCGGGCGCAAGATCAGCGGTGTATTGGTGGAACCCTTGATCGCCCGGGGCCGGATCGAATTTGCCATTTTGGGCATCGGGGTGAATGTGCAGCAGGAGGCGCTTGATTTTCCTGAAGAGCTTCGTTCCCGTGCGGCCTCTTGCCGGATGCTTGGAGGAACGTGTTCCGTGGAAATGGTGTTGGATTACCTAGTGGAGGCGCTGGCGGAGAGCCGCCGGGAGCCGTATGAAGGTGTGGAAGCCCGGTGGAAAGCCGCCGGCGCGGATAGGGAGGCGACATTGGAATGACGATTCTTGCTGTAAACATTGGAAATTCCCAAACAGCGCTGGGTTGGTTTGCTCACGGTTCAATCCGGCGCTCGCTCCGGACGGTGTCGGCGTCGGAAGAAGCCCTGGCGGCAGTGGCCGGAGCGCGAAAGCTGGACGGCATTTGCGTGTGTTCGGTTGCCGCTTCAAAAAATGCGGCCTGGAAGCGCATGCTGAAAAAGGCTTGTCCCGGCATCCCCACCCTGTGGATGACGCCGGAGCTGGATTTCGGGATGGACCTTGATTTGAAGAACCCCGGGCAAACGGGGTTGGATCGCTATGCCGATGCCGTTGCCGGAGCGAATTTATGCGGGGTGCCGTGCATTGTCTGCGATTTTGGAACGGCCACGACCTTCAACCTCGTGTTGCCGGAAAAAGGATTCTCCGGTGGCGTGATTGCTCCAGGATACGGTATGTGGTTTGCCGCCATGCACCAAGGCACGGCCGCCTTGCCGTTGTTGCATCCGGGCGGGGTGAAGGCCGCCACCGGGCGGAATACGGAAGAAGCAATGCGGCTGAGTGCCCGTTGGGGATACCGAGGCATGATAACGGAGATTTTGTGGCAGTTGAGTAAGGCCTGCGGCAAAACCGATCCTTATTTGGTCGCCACCGGCGGCTATGCCAAACAGATCTTGAAGGATGCGGGATTGAAGATGGCGGTTCTGCCCGACCTGACCTTGCACGGAATTGCTCTGATTTTTGAACGGAACCGACACATGGTGGCGTAATGTCGGTCCAGAACAGGACTTGAGGACGTGGGAATGGAAGAGAGACGGGGATGAGCGGGGCATGGAGGGAAGGGCGGCATACGCGCAAAACACTTGCCAAACAAGGCCGGGACTTGGAAGACTACGCCAGTGCGTGAAGGTATGCTCAGCGTCTGGGGTCTGTACGTGGGTTTTCAATCCACGGCAGGAGTGTTGTGTGCCGTGGATGACCTTTCGCCGGATATCCGGCAGGGCGAGATGCCGGGATTGGTTGAAAAATTCGCTTGCGGTAAAACCATGACGGCTTTGAGCCTGCGGCCACCGCTGTCCAGTCGTTCGGCCGAAGCGTGTTGGTTTGTGCGGGATGTCTGTCGGCGTGGGAATTCGGGATGGCATCCGGTGGCCGATCTCCACAAAGCCCGTTGTCTCTTTTCGGCTGAACCCAAACGGGTGGCGGCATGAGTGCGCCCCTCTATTTCAGCTTGGTCAATCTGGGGTGTCCCAAGAATACGGTGGATTCGGAAGGTCTTCTGGCCACCATGGCACTGGCGGGCCATGTCTTTGTGGAAGATCCGCTGGAGGCGGATGTCTGCGTGGTCAATACTTGTGGCTTTCTGGAGGCTTCTCGCCGGGAGGCGGCGGACATCTTGGCGGAATTGGCGGATGCCCGTGGTCGGCGCCAGACCCCCTTGCTGGTGGCCGTCGGCTGCCTAGTGGAGCGTGCGGGCGGTTCGGACGGGCTGGACGCCTTCCTTCGCGATGCGGATGCTCGGGTGGGTTTTGCTGATTATCCCCGACTGGCCGACATTTGCACGGGCCTCGTCCAGGCCCGGCCCGCCAAAGGATATGCGGGCGCCGTTTCCCTCCCCCCGGCCTATATGGGGTGGCTGGACCAGCCCCGGATGCGGATTGGTTCCGAAGCATCGGCCTATCTCAAAATTGGGGAAGGGTGTTCCAATGGTTGTGCATATTGTGCTATTCCGCTGATTCGCGGCCGCCGGGTGAGCCGGCCGATGTCCTCCATCCTGAAGGAAGCCCGCGAGTTGGTGGCCTCCGGCGTCCGGGAACTGAATGTGATTGCTCAGGACGTCACGGCATATGGGATGGATCGAAGCGGCGAGTCGTCCCCCCGTTTTGCCGATTTGTTGCGTGGCTTGTTGGCCATGCCGGAACAGGTTTGGTTTCGCATCCTCTATGCCCATCCGCTACATTTGACGGAATCCATCTTGGAGGTTATGGCCTCCGACCCTCGCGTATGCCCATACCTAGATCTGCCCTTGCAGCATGTCAACAATGCTATGTTGCAGCGGATGAGTCGGGGATATGATCGCCGCCGGGTGGAGGAAGTGATGGGCTGGATTCGGCGGACGATTCCGGATATGGCCTTGCGCACCACCTTCATTGTCGGCCACCCCGGGGAAGGGGAGGCGGAATTCGAGGAGCTTCTTGCATTCGTGAACGAAGGGCATTTCGACCATATGGGGGCGTTTGTCTGGTCCCCCGAACCCGGCACCGCCTCCGTGGAGATGCCCGGTCGGGTGGACCCCGCCGTGGCGGAATCCCGCTGTGCCCGCTTGATGGAAGCCCAAAGCTGCCTCTCCGCCTCCCGCCTGCGTTCCCGGTGCGGACGCGAGGTGCAGATGTTGCTCGAATGGAAGGACCGCAAGGGCTGGCATGGGCGGACGATCTGGCAGGCGCCGGAAGTGGATGGACAGACCCTTCTGAGCGGGCGGTTTCCCGGACGTCAAGTTGGGGATTTTGTCCGGGTCCGAATCACCGGCGCCACCCACTATGATTGTCGTGCGGAGGGCGTATGAATCTGAAGCGCCTCACGGGATATGGACGCTTGCTGCTGACCGGCCTAGTCCTTGTCGGCGTGCTGGCGACGGCAACCGGTTGTACCCACCTCAACCGTTTGAAGACGGACAAAAAGCTGGCCCCCAAGTCGGCCTCTGCAAAAAAAGAAAAAAAGGTTGTCCCCAAACAGAAGCAGAAATTTAAGCTGGATACCTCCGAGGTGCTGGAGGAACAAATGCAGGAGCTGAAGTCGCAGCATGAGCAGGATGAGGCGTTGATTGCGCCGGGGGCGGAGATCACTAGAAAAATGGACCGGTGGCACATGAATGCCTATCAGTGGATGGATAATGCCGTCCGGAAGGTGGACACCATGTGGCTGGCCGAGGGCACCCCTTACACAACGGAGCTTTCCACCTTCCGGGTGAATGTACTGACGCGCATGGGGGGGCGGGGGGATGAAAAGAAATTTGATTTTAAGTTCAATTTCAATGCGGATTTGGCCCTCCCGGGCCTGGAGCGGAAATTGCATCTGATTTTCGACAATAGTGGCCGGGATTCCCTGCCAGGTGCGGACCCGATGGATCAGGAGGACGACATCCGCCTAGGCTTCCGTGCCATGTCGGACATCATCCGCCATTCGAAAATTGGATTTGGCGGGGGCGCCCGCTGGCGGAGTTCGGGGCCGGTGGGCTATCTGGATATCGATTGGCGCTGGGAGCTTGATTTCGCCCGTGGAATGCTTTGGTTTGAACCTAGGGGCTTCTATTATACGGACGACGGGTTCGGACAAAACACCACCCTTGGCTGGCGCCACCAGGTCCGGACCAACCAGGTGCTCCAGCTCATCTCCTTCGAGCGCTCCACAGAAAAAACCGACGGTTTTGAGTTGGAGGAAACACTGCGTTATGCCTGGCTTCGTTCCGGCGGCCTCCGCGGATGGCTGTTGCAGGCCAGCCTCTTTCCGCAATACAAGAATGGTTCGATGACGCTGGATAACGCCCTGATCAACATTACATGGCGGGACGCCCTCTATCGCCGCTGGATATACTATACCATTACGCCGCAGTTGGATTTTGCAGAAGAAGACGATTACGACCCCCAGCCCTCCATCCGCATCGGCGTGGATATCCTCTTCGGCGGACAGATGCGCCAGCTTCTATAGCGTTTTGCTCCCCCTATGCCGCCCCCCCCTTAAGGTTTGACAGGAATAGGGCGATTTCCTACCCTTCACATGTCATTTTAACAACACGGAAAGGCGTTTCGATATGACGATAAGCAATATTTTGTACATCGCATTGGGATCAGGAATGGTTGCTTTGCTGTTTGCCTGGTGGAAAACAAGATGGATCAGCAAACAGGATCCGGGAACCGAACGGATGCAGGAAATTGGCGCTGCCGTCCGTGAAGGGGCGATGGCCTTTTTGAAGCGGGAATATACCGTGTTGCTCGTGGTGGTGATTCTCGTGGCGGTGCTGTTGGCGCTGATCAACAAAGATAGCATTCGCTGGGTGGCCGGGGCCTTTGTCTTTGGCGCCTTTTGTTCGGCACTATCCGGCTTTTTCGGCATGCGCGTGGCAACCGCCGCGAATATGCGCACGACCAATGCCGCCCGCAAAGGACTTCCCCAGGCTCTTCAGGTGGCGTTTTCTGGTGGAGCGGTCATGGGCATGTGCGTGGTGGGCCTCGGGTTGACTGGCCTCTCCTTGGCCCTGCTGGCGCTGGTGAACTGGCTTGGCATCACCGTGAGGATCATGCAAACCGAGATTCTTCCGATTGTGACGGGTTTTTCCATGGGCGCGAGCTCCATTGCCCTATTTGCCCGCGTAGGCGGTGGAATTTATACGAAAGCGGCGGATGTTGGTGCGGATCTCGTTGGCAAAGTGGAAGCCGGTATCCCGGAAGACGATCCCCGCAACCCTGCGGTCATTGCCGATAACGTGGGGGACAATGTGGGCGACGTGGCGGGTATGGGCGCCGACCTGTTTGAGTCCTATGTGGGTGCCATTGTCGCCGCCATGGTCCTGGGCGCCACCATCACGGTGAACGGAATCAAGGACATGAACTTCGTTTTGTTGCCGTTGATGATTGCCGGTGCCGGCATTTTGTTTTCCATCGCCGGAACTTTCTTTGTGAAAACAAAGGAAGGGGGGAATCCACAGAAGGCCCTGAATCAAGGTACGTTCGGCGCCTGCATCATCATGGCGGTTGCCACCTACTTCATCTGCAAACGGCTCTTGCCCGGAGAATTCAATATTGAATCCGCCGTGGCCGGAGCTAGTGCGTTGACGTGCACCAGCGGCGGCGTGTTCCTTGCCACCGTCGTGGGGCTGCTCGCTGGCACCATCATCGGTTTGCTGGCCGAGCACTATACCGCGGAAGGCAAAGGTCCCTCCAATGGCGTCGCGGATGCCTCGGAAACGGGCGCCGCCACCAACATCATCGCCGGTTTGGGCGTCGGCATGCTGTCCACCGCCTGGCCCGTGCTGGTCCTCTCTGTGGCCACCGTCGCTTGCTACTATTTCGCCGGCCTCTACGGCATTGCCTTGGGCGGCTTGGGCATGCTGGCGACCACGGGCATTCAGCTCGCGGTGGATGCCTATGGCCCCATTGCAGATAACGCAGGCGGGCTGGCGGAAATGGCTGGCTTGGAAAAAGAAGTGCGGCAACGGACGGATAAACTAGATGCTGTTGGAAACACCACCGCCGCTATCGGAAAAGGCTTTGCCATCGGCTCTGCCGCGTTGACGGCACTGGCTCTGTTTGCCGCCTTCCGAGAGACGGTGGATCTCAAAATCATCGACGTGACGGATCCGAAGGTCATGGCCGGTGTCTTGGTCGGCTCCATGATGCCGTTCCTCTTCTCCGCGTTTGCCATGAAGGCTGTGGGCCAGGCTGCGTTTGCCATGGTGGAGGAAGTCCGCCGCCAATTCCGCGACATTCCCGGCCTGCTGGAAGGCAAGCCCGGTGTGAAGCCGGATTATGCTCGGTGCGTGGATATTTCCACTTCCGCCGCCATTCGGAAAATGTCCGTTCCCGCTCTGTTGGGCATCCTGACCCCCTTGGTGATCGGTTTCATTTTCGGCAAGGAAATGCTGGGCGGCCTGTTGGCGGGCGTGACGGCCTCCGGTGTTCTGTTGGCCCTCTTCATGAGCAATGCGGGCGGTTGCTGGGACAATGCCAAAAAGCACATTGAAGGTGGCGCGCATGGCGGGAAAGGCTCTGCGGCGCACATGGCCGCCGTGGTGGGCGATACCGTCGGAGATCCCTTCAAGGATACCGCCGGTCCTTCGCTGAACATCCTCATGAAGCTTATGAGCGTGGTGGCACTGGTGATCGCCCCCGTTTTGCTGAACTGGACGCCGGTCATTCAACGCTTCCTGCCGAACTGGTAGCCGCATCCCATTTCCGGCAAAAGGGCACAGGACATCCTGTGCCCTTTTTATGTCCGCCTTCGGCATCTGGATGGAAGAGGCGGAAGCGTGGCGTCAGGATGCGCCGATGGGGGCCGTCGGCATGAAATTCCGGGGCGCGCCGGGAGCTGGAGAAGTAGCCGTTTTCTTCAGTGGGAGGGCGGCTTCGGCTGGAAACCGGGATGAGGCAAGGGCCTTAGGTGCTTCCTGTCGTGTTTTTCGCTCTAGCGTGCCGGGGCTTCTTCGCCCGCATTCGGCCGTTCGATAGGCGAGGATATTCCGTGAGCCGCCTGTACCAAGGTTTCCATGGTATAGGCGGTCGAGGAAGGCGCAAGACCGTCCAGCGTGAGGCGGACGGCGGGCGGTAGCTCGGCGGTTTCCATGGCGGGCGGTGGCCACTCTTCCTCCAAGTTTCCCTGGGTTGGAATGGCGGCACTCAGGCGGAAGGCGCCCCGTAGCAGGATGTTGGTGGTTGGCGCCCCGCTACGCGGCCCTGCGCTCGGGACGGAAATCCGGCGGAGCTCCCGCTGGTCGCCGGGGCCGGAATGAACCACCTCGTAGGTGATGTGCTCGATGCCGTACGCGGCGAATGTGCCGGGAAGGTATGGCACCGTGGCATAAAACGAAAGACTCATGGAGGGCTTGCCCGGCTCATGGGAATGCTGGAGTGCGAACGGAACCTCATCCGGATCGGGGGGGGCAAAGGCGGAAGCCAGTTCTCGGGACATCTGGCGCAAAGCAGCCCGTGCCGCTTCAGGACCTTCGGTTTGGGTGGCTTGGATGCGTACGGCGCTCAGCAAGCCATGGAGAAGGGAGGCCAGTACGGCCGTCGCCAACACGCCGAGTGTGACGGCGAGCAAAAGCTCCACCAAAGTAAACCCCTCGCGACGGGAGGCGGCGCCGGAGCGGTGCATGGCGAAAAACCGCAACGGCGCGTTCAGCTTGCGCCGAACAGCATGAAGAAATAAACAACCAATGCGCACAAGGTGAGGATGCCCACCACGATCAGGAGAAAATACCATGTGCCCTTTCGTTCCTTCGGAGGAGCCCCGAAAGGGGAAATGGTGTTGAAATCCTGCGGCGCCGCCATGTTGCCGACGGTCATTTCCGCATCCGCTTTCGTATAGCGTGCGGCGGAGGTTGCGAGTTCCGGCGCATCCATCATGAACTCCACCGATCCCAGCTGCAGAAGATCTTTGTGGTGCAAATCGGCGGTTTGGATCTCCCTCGCATTCACCCGGGTTCCATTGGTGGAGTCCAAGTCCTGCACCGTACAGGACTCAGCATTGCTCATGATCACGCAGTGGTGGCTGGAGATGGTGGGGTGGTCCAGCAGGATCACGTTGTCCGCTTTTCTCCCAATCGTCACGTCCCCTTGTTCAATGGGGTATTCGCGATCCTTAAATTCGCCCGTCATGCCGATTAATTTGGCCATGAAAATCTCCGTCGTTGCTTTATAACACCATACCTTAAGCCCCTTTATTCTGCCTTGCGATACGTGAAAAGGCAATCATAAAGATCGTGAGGGCTTGGTCGACCGAACGGCTCATTCCAGAGCACAATTTCATGTTTGCATGGGGGGGGGGAAGGTGGAT
>JAISGX010000074.1 GCA_031262805.1 Verrucomicrobiota bacterium
CTGGCCATCAGCGCGCCCATCCGGGAGGAATTTCAGATGGGAGGCGTGAGCCCGGCGCGCATTGTCGATTTGCCGAATGGATATGATCCCGCCCTCTTCCATCCGCTTCCCGCCGGAGCCCCGTCCATGGCCGAACGGCGCATCGCACTGGGGCTTCCGCCCGAGGGGCTTGTGTTCGCCTATTCCGGCAAGCTGAACCGCGGCAAAGGGCTGGAGCGCCTGATCACCATCTGGGGCCGCTTTGCCGCCGAGCATCCCACCGCCCGCTTGCTTTTGATTGGCTCGGGAAAGGGGCAGTATTTGTCCTGCGAAGAAGAGCTGAAAAAGCAGGCGCAAGCGGAACGGGTGGACGCCTCCATCCTGTTCACCGGCTATGTGGAGGATGTGGCCGCCTACCTGCATGTAGCGGATGCGTTTGTGTTCCCATCGGAATCGGAGGCCCAAGGGCTTTCCGTGCTGGAAGCCATGGCCTGCGGTGTGCCCGTTCTGGCCTCCGACATTCCTGGCATTGCCGACATGGTTCGGGATGGCGTCACGGGCCGCCTTGTGCCGCCGCAGGCGGTGGAGGCCTGGCTGGCGGCGCTACAGGAATTTGTCGAGCAGCGCCCCCGTTTTGCCGCCATGGCGGAATCGGCGGTGGCGCATGCCGAGGCGGCCTATGCCATTGCCGCCATTGCCGGGAAACATGCAGAATTGTTTTGCCAACTCCTTTCCCCATCTGTCGTCTCCCCCCGGTGATGACTCATGCCTCCCTGCATGCGCCTCTTCAGCCTTGCAGAACAACCCGGCCTCTGCGTATAGTCTTCCCTTGCCGCCTCTTGGGGCTGAACTTAACCCGGACGGGGGCCGTGCGTCCCTTTCCGGCTGTAATCAACCATACAACTGAATGAAGACAACCCCTCCGCGCCGAACGTGCGGAAGGCCGGGAGAATTGCCATGACATTGAAGGAAACACTGGAACATTCCACGCAAAAGCGTGGCGATCACGTTTTGATGCGCTTTAAACGGAAGGGGCGCTGGGAGGAATGGACCTACCGCCAGTTTCTGGCCTTTGTCCGGAATGTGTCCGAAGCGTTGGCCCGCACCTGCCATGTGCGGCCGGGCGACCGGGTGGCGTTGATGGGCGCCAATTCTCCCGAATGGTGCGCCATCCATTACGGGATCACCAGTATTGCCGCCACCGCCGTTCCCATCGACGTCAAACTCCAGGAACAGGAAGTCGCCCATATCCTCTCGGACTCCGGCGCCAGCACCATCCTAATGGATTCCAACGGAAGAGAGAACATTCTCGATGTGGCCTTTCGTTGCCCCAACCTCCGGCACGTGGTCCTGTTCGGCAAAAAAATGGACTTGGACCGTGAAAATTCCCGCGGCATCAAAATCCATGATTATGAAGCCATCGTCGGCGAAGCCAAAACGGCGTCTGAAGGGCATAACGCCGCCTATGACCGCTATCAGCCGAAGGAGGACACGGTGGCGGCCTTCATCTACACCTCGGGCACCACGGGCCGTCAAAAGGGCGCCATGCTGACCCATAAGAACTTCACCAGCAACTTCCAATCGCTGGATGCCGCCATTGACGTGTTTCCGGACGACAACTTCTTGGTCATCCTTCCCCTGCACCATGCGTTTGCCTTCACCACCTGTCTGGTCACCCCCATCGCCTCGGGCACGCAGTTGAGTTTCATCGAAAGCCTGCGGACCATTTCCGAAAACATCCGGGAGACCCGGCCCACCATCATCCTAGGCGTCCCCCTCCTGCTGGAAAAAATGTACAACAAGATGCTCGCCGGCATCAAAAGCAGCAAAACCGTCAACCTCATGTGGAAGATGGGCATCCGGGGCCCCATCAAGAAGGGCATCTTGGACAAGCTGGGCGGGCGCGTCCGCCTGATGATCTCCGGCGGCGCTCCCGTCGATCCTCTATTGATTTCCGGCCTGGAAGAGCTTGGCCTGCATCCCCGTGAAGGCTATGGCCTGACGGAATGCTCCCCGGTGCTGTCGCTGACGCCGTATGAGGGACCGATTGTCGCTGGGTCCTGCGGCAAGGTCCTTCCCTTCGTTGAAATGAAGGTCTTCGATCCCAATTCGGAAGGCGTGGGCGAGCTCGCCGTCCAGGGCGACAACGTCATGAAAGGCTATTACAACAATTTGGACGCCACCGAGGAGGCCTTCCGCGACGGCTGGCTGTTGACTGGGGATCTGGGATATCTCGACGAGAACAATTTCGTCCACATCACCGGCCGCAAGAAAGCATTGATCGTCAACCGGGAAGGCAAGAACATCTATCCTGAGGAAGTGGAGCTGCAAATCAACAACTCCCCGCTCATTCTCGAATGCGTCGTGCTGGGCTATCGCGACAGCGAAGAAGCCGTCGGCGAACATGTAGGCGTGATCGTGGTGCCGGATGAAGAAGGCATTGCCGCATTGGAAGCCGCGGAACGCCGCAAATTCACCGAAAAGGAGCTGGATGCCCATCTCCGGAACGAAGTCAAACGTCAGGTTGCCCACTTGGCCGACTATAAACACCCGCGCCGCATTCAAGTGCGGTGGGAGGAATTTAACAAAACCGCCACCGGCAAAATCAAACGCTATCTCTACGCCATGTAGGGCCACCGCCGAGAGAAGGAAGGACGCGCCATGAATCAGCATGTGTTACTCACGGGAGGAGCCGGATATATCGGCTCCATCCTCACTCCCGCCCTTCTCGCCCAAGGGCACCGAGTGACGGTGGTGGATTCCTTCCGTTATGGCCAAGCCTCCCTGCTGGATTGCTGCTATGACCGGAACCTCTCCATCATCCGCGGAGACGTGCGTGACGAAAGGATCATGCTGCCCCTGCTGAAGAAAAGTGATGTGATCATCCCCTTGGCCTGCCTGGTGGGAGCGCCCCTGTGCGAACAAAATCCCATTGAGGCGCGCTCCATCAATCTGGATGCCATTGTGATGCTGCTCAAGCATGCTTCCCGCCAGCAGCGTTTCCTCTCTCCCACCACGAATAGTGGATACGGCGTGGGACAGGCGGGCATGTTCTGCACGGAGGAAACCCCCATGAATCCCATTTCCCTTTACGGCGTGCTGAAAGTGGAGCTGGAGCGCGCCCTGCTGGACGCGGGGGCCGTATCCCTCCGGCTGGCCACCGTCTGTGGAATCAGTCCGCGCATGCGGTTGGATCTGTTGGTGAACGATTTCACCTACCGCGCCGTGACGGATCGGTTCGTGGTGCTTTTCGAGGCCCATTTCAAACGCAACTACATCCACGTCCGGGATGTGGCCCGCGCCTTTCTGCATGCCTTGGCGCATGGCAACGCCATGCAGGGGCAGGCCTATAACGTCGGCCTCTCCGATGCCAATTTGTCCAAAATGGAACTCTGCCTAGAAATCCGGAAACAGGTGCCGGCCTTCACCATCATGGAAGCCGCCGTCGGGAAGGATCCCGACCAGCGAAACTACGTGGTCAGCAACGAGAAGATCGAAGCCACCGGCTACAAGCCGCAGGTGAGCATCCAAGCGGCGATTGAAGAACTGGTCAAGGGCTACCAAGTCCTGCGCCGCAACCAATACGCCAATATTTGATGACTTGGCCGCCGTCCAGCTGGATGGGGCGGTCGGCGGCCCCGCCCCAATGCCCCCCCCCGGAGCATGAATGAGCCATCTGCGCATCCTCCACTTTAGCGACGTCCACCTGCCTTTCCCGCCGGGATTCTTTCGCACGGGGGAAATGTTGCATCCCAAACGGATGATCGCCCTAGTAAATTTCGTTCTGCGGCGGAGCGGCAAATATGCCCGTGGCGTCCAGAAGTTGAATGGTCTAGCGGATTTCTTGCGCCGGGAACCGGTGGATTACCTCCTGTACACCGGAGATTCCCTGAACCAAGGGCTGGAGTGCGAATACATGCAGGCCGCCCGGCGGCTGGCGGAAGTGATCTGCCTGGCCCGCAGAGGGGGGCTGGCCGTTCCGGGAAACCATGACTATTACACATCGGGCGCCATGGCGCATTACCGGCGGTATATGGCCCCCGTGCTACCTTCCACCGACCTGCCGGACGCCACCACCGAAAGCGGCTTCCCCCTAGTTCGCTTCATGGAAAACTCCGCTGTCGCCATCGCCTTGAATTCTTCCGTCCCCCATGTTCCGTTTTGGGATTCCAGCGGTCGTCTGGATGATGCCGAACTGGCATCCCTTGGCCGCCTGCTGAAGCAGGAGCGGATTGTCGGCCGGAAACATATTTTTCTCATGACCCATTATCCGTTTCTGGATACCGACGCGCTACACGGGCTGCGGAATTCGCAACCGTTGTTCCAACTGCTGAAGGGCCATTCCAATGTGGTGCTCCTTCATGGGCACAACCATCGGATTTATGTCAGGCAGGCGCCGGAACTCGACATCCCCGTATATTGCGCCGGAAGTCTGACCAAGGAGGGGGCGGAATCCTTCTGGCTTTTCGAATTGTTCGGCGGCGGGTTGAACCCCCGCCAAGGCGTGTGGAAAAATGCACGCTTCGTCCTGCGGGATCCGGAAGCGGTGGAGGAATGATCCTCAGGGTCGTTCCAGCACAATCCCACACCATTCGCCGTCCCCGTCCCGCAGGATTTCGCGGGCGCCCCGGCCGACAAACACTTCCGCCACACTGTCGCCTTCAAATTCGCGGATGCCGGTCAGGATCAGCCGTTTTTCCGTGGCCGCCCATAAGCGGGATGCCGCTTCAATCAGAACATGGGTCAGAATATTGGCACAGACCACCTCCGCGGCTGGATGCATCCAGCCCAGTTGCAGCACATCCGCCTGAAAAAAATCAATCCGTCCCTCCGCCAGTCCGTTCAAGGCGCTATTTTCCCGGCACTTGATCAGGCATTGCGAATCGTAGTCGAAGGCCCGGATGCCGGGAACCCCCAGCTTGGCTGCAGCGATGGCCAGAATTCCGCTGCCGGTTCCGGCATCCAGCATGGATTGCGGATTCAGGACATCCACCGCCCGTTCCAGCTCCTCCAGACAAAATCGAGTGGTAAAATGATCCCCAGTGCCGAAGCTCAGGCCCGGATCAATCAACAGGTTGATCCGTGAGTCCTGTGGCGGCGCTTCCCAGACCGGAACGGTGCGCAGGCGCTGTCCAATGCTGGTGATATGAAAATGATGCCGCCAAAACGTGGTCCACTGTTCCTCCCGGCACAGCATGATTTCCACGGCGGAGCAATGAAACGCCAAAGGCAGGTCCTTGCGGCGGGCTTCCGCTTCTTCCACGGTATCGAAATAAACGTCCACAACGGCCCGCTGCCCATGCGGCTGTTCCATGCAAACCGGTTCCTTTTCCCAATGCTCGCGGATCCATTCGCAAAAAGCTTCCGCCTCCTCCCGGGGCAGCACCACTTCCATTTGTCCACAGGTATTCATGTGGCCCTTCTATACGGGCCGCGGCATGGAATGACAAGGGGAATCCTCCCGCACTATCGCGGTTTGCGCCTCTTTTGCGGTTGCCCCCCGGGAGCCCCCGCCGTATAGTAGGCCCCAAGACGGAGGAACCTATGCGTAACGAGTTGGAAGCGAGTTTTGGCCGCACCTTGCGACTATTGGCCACCCATTTGATCAAAAATGCGGAACCGGTGCCGTCGGCCACGTTGCAGGGTGCCCGCGCATTCGAAGAATTCACGTGGGACAAATTGGGCGGCGGCGAACAGAAGGAACTGCTCGGCCGCATCGTTGCGGAAACCGGCCCCGGCTCCTCCGTGGAACGCCATTTTGAGCACTATCCCCATCCGTTCAGCAAAAACCGCTATGCGGAGTATGTGCTCACGTTGAGGTCCTATCAGGATTCCCTGCAGGCCTAACCGTCCCTCCCCCATGGAAGCCTCCCTCCCTGATCCGATTACCAATTACAACCGGCAGATCGGGCAGTCCCGGTATCGGCAGCGGGAGGAATACATCATCGCCCACCATCCGGGATTCAATCTGGATTACTGGCGGCGGATCATTCGCGCCTCCGGCCGGGTAGAGCGTCTGGGTCGCCAATGGGGCTGGACACCTAATCAGATCATGCTGACCAAGGCGCTTCTGATCAGCCGTATGGCCTGCATTTTCATCGACCATATCATCCGCCGCATGGAGCAGGCTGGTATTCTGGACCATCGGGCGGAGGCCCCCGACCTGGAATGGAAAAACCAATATCACCACTTTCAGTTGCTCTTCCTCCGCCAGCATGAAATTCCAGACCGCTTTGAAATCGTGATGCTGATACAGAGGTTGCATCGCTACACCGTTGCGCCACTGTTCCTGCTGTCGTTCAGGCAACGGCACTGGAAACGGCTGCGGAAGATCATCGCTCCCATCCTCCGGCCCGAAACCGCCACCCTTCTCCTCCAACGCCAGCCGCTCGCCGACTATTCGGACC
>JAISGX010000080.1 GCA_031262805.1 Verrucomicrobiota bacterium
AATGTCAAATCCGGCACGGCTCCCTCTGCCAGAAGGCGGATGATGGCTTGTCCCATGCGCCCACCAGCACCGATCAATAACACCTTTTTCAATGCACTCATGGCAGGAGGCCGGTTTGCTGAAGTGTCGCACGCAGCCTTTCACGGGGGCCTTCGCTCATTTCACAAAGCGGCAGGCGGTAATGGGCGGCGCCCATGCCCATCATTTCCATGGCGGCTTTGACGGGGATGGGGTTGGTTTCGACGAACAGATCCGTAAACAAGGCGTAATAGCGATGATGCAAGGCGCGGGCTTCGTCCCAGCGCCCCTCGGCCGCGGCATGGATCAAATCCGCCACGGCTTTTGGCGCCACATTGGATGCCACGCTGATCACCCCAACCGCACCAACCGCCATCATCGGCAGGGCGAGGGAATCATCGCCGGAAAGAACGTCGATGTCGCAGGCCGCCTTGATGCGGCTCACCCGGTCCACGCTGCCGCCCGCCTCTTTGATGCTGACGATGCGGGGATGCTTGGCCAGCTCCACGATGGTGGGAATGGCGATTTCCGTTACGGAGCGGCCCGGAACGTTGTAGAGCACAACCGGCAGGCCCAAATCCGCCACCGCCGTGAAGTGGCGGATCAGCCCGCCTTGGGTGGGTTTGTTGTAATACGGGGTGACCTGCAGCGTGGCATCCGCGCCCACCTCCTTGGCCGCGAGGGTCAACTCCAATGCTTCCGCCGTGGCGTTGCCGCCGGTTCCGGCAATCACGCTCACGCGCCCGGCGGCGGCTTCCACCGCCACCCGGATGACCTCCATATGCTCCTCCATATTTAGCGTGGGGGATTCGCCCGTGGTCCCCACCGGGACAATCCCGTCGATTCCCCCCGCCACTTGTTGCTCGATGAGCGCGCGAAACCGATCATAGTCCACGCTTCCATCGGCATGGAAGGGGGTGATTAAAGCGGTGTATGCACCTGTAAACATAAAAAACCTCTTTTTGAGTGAAAGAGCGTATTGTGGGACAAAACCCGGAAATGACCAGTCAAAAGTTCCTCCACCCATCGGCTGGAAGGGAGTGAAAAAGCCCCAAGCGGCTAGGGTTGCCGATGGCGGCCGCTCCATCCTCTTGGCGTAAAAAGTGCCAAGCTGCTCATTCGGAGAAGGCGTTGCCCGCCGCCGCTCCGAAAAGGCAACGAGCTCTTTGAGGAGTCCGTCGGAGAAGGGGCCAATAAAAAACGCCGCACAAATCTGTGCGGCGTTTCGGTTGCCCTTTGGAGGCGGGATCAGGCGCTGGCTTCTTCGACGGCCACCGCCACGGCGACGGTGGCGCCGACCATGGGGTTGTTGCCCATGCCGATCAACCCCATCATTTCGACGTGCGCCGGAACCGAGGAGGATCCGGCGAACTGGGCGTCGGAATGCATCCGGCCCATGGTGTCGGTCATGCCATAAGAGGCAGGGCCGGCGGCCATATTGTCCGGATGGAGGGTGCGGCCGGTGCCGCCTCCGGAAGCAACGGAGAAATATGTCCGCCCGGCGGCCACGCATTCCTTCTTATAGGTGCCGGCCACGGGATGCTGGAAGCGCGTCGGGTTGGTGGAGTTTCCGGTGATGGACACATCCACGCCCTCCTGCCACAGAATGGCCACGCCTTCACGGACATCATCCGCGCCGTAGCAACGCACCTTGGCCCGTTCGCCGTCGGAAAAGGCCATTTCCTTCACGATGGAGAGCGTGCCGGTGGCATAGTCAAATTTCGTCTGCACATAGGTGAAGCCGTTGATGCGGCTGATGACGTAGGCGGCATCTTTGCCCAGGCCGTTCAAACAAATCTTAAGAGGGGTCTTGCGGACCTTGTTGGCGCTCTTGGCAATGCCGATGGCGCCTTCTGCGGCGGCAAAAGACTCATGACCGGCAAGGAAGCAGAAGCATTTGGTTTCTTCGCGCAGCAACATGGCGGCCAGATTGCCGTGCCCCAGCCCGACTTTGCGGTCGTCTGCCACGGAACCGGGGATGCAGAACGCCTGCAAGCCTTCTCCGATGGCTTCTGCGGCCTCCGCCGCCTTGGTGCAGCCTTTCCGGATGGCGATGGCCGCGCCGACCACATAGGCCCATGCCGCATTTTCAAAACAAATGGGCTGGATTTCCTTGGCGATGGTGTAGGGATCAATTCCCTTGTCCGTACAGACCTGCCGGGCATCCTGCACGGTGGCCATGCCATATTGTTTCAGGACGGCTTCAATTTGGGGAATCCGGCGTCCGTAGGATTCAAAGAGTTCTTGTTCCGACATGAGGTTTCTCCTTATTCCTGACGGGGGTTGAGGGTTTTCACGGCGTCGGCCATGCGGCCGTAGTGCCCGGTGGCTTTTTGCAAGGCATCCGCCGGGGCCATGCCCTTGGCGATATGCTCCATCATGACGCCCAAGCGGACGAATTCATACCCGATGATTTCATCGTTGGCATCCAAGCCGATTTGAGTGACATAGCCTTCGGCCATTTCCAGATAACGGGGCCCCTTGGCCAGAGTGCCGTACATCGTTCCGATTTGGGAGCGAAGACCTTTGCCAAGATCCTCCAGCCCAGCGCCGATCGGCAGGCCGCCTTCGGAAAAAGCGCTTTGGCTGCGCCCATACACAATCTGCAGGAACAACTCCCGCATGGCCGTGTTGATGGCGTCGCACACCAGATCGGTGTTCAGGGCCTCTAAAATGGTTTTGCCGGGAAGAATTTCAGAAGCCATGGCCGCAGAATGGGTCATGCCGGAGCAACCGATGGTTTCAATCAACGCCTCCTGGATGATGCCGTCCTTGACATTCAAGGTTAGTTTGCAGGCGCCCTGCTGGGGGGCGCACCAGCCCACCCCGTGCGTCAGCCCGGAAATATCCTTGATTTCCCTGGCCTGCACCCATTTCCCCTCCTCGGGGATCGGCGCGGGGCCATGGCCGCGCAGATTGTGGATGCAGCACATCTGCTGCACTTCATGAGAATAGATCATGCGGTTTCCTTTGGTTGCGAATATGACTGTCGTTTACAATTACGGGGGACTATACGAAGGCAGGTGAAGCGGTTCAATCAAGAAATAGCGTGCCCTCTCTCTTTCGATGCCGGACATCCAACTCATTTTCGTGCAAAGAGTTGGAGAACAAATAGGCTGAAGGCGGGATGAAGTCGTCCCCGCCCCGCCGCCCGGTGAACGCGGGCCTACTTGGCGTCCAGGATCAGCGTGGGCGGCGGAAAACGCTCGGAATCCTCCATGGCTGTGATGCGCCATCCTCCCCGGTGGTCGGTTTCCGTATCGCCGGTCAGAATAAGGGTCAGTTCATTTTCCGGATAGGAACGAATGAAATCGGTCAGGGAGGGGGAGGTGATGCGGAGGCGGTCGCCGGTTTCCGGGTTGGCCGGAATATCAAATGTGGCCAGCCGCACCGCCGCCTCGTCGTTCATGTCTCCGGCACTGCGGATGTCGTTTCCCGGCGCATCACTCCACGTGGTGGTCTCGTCCCACGCGGCGGGCGCTTTCAACGCCCACACATGCAGTTGATAGGGATTGGCCTTCACCTTGTTGGCGCCCTTTCTCCCCGCCGTCAGCTGCAGCGTGGCCTGCTTCAGGCGCGGCCTGTCCACCTCCCGGAGAGGGAAACGGAGGTAAATCTTGGACGCATCTTCCAGCGGAATCTGGTTGCCGGCCCGCAGAAGGAGAACGGCGCGTTCCTGGAAATCGCTCGGTGTATCCTCTCCGCTGATGGAGGCATCCATGGACGCCGTCACCCGCCATTCATTCACCGGAATGGGCGGCGCCGACCGTGCGGCTGCTTCGGGAGCGGGAGCCTCCGGCTCCACACGGACATCGACGAGGCGGCCACCGACCAAACGGCGGACCACCCGGCCTTCCGCCCGATCCTGTTCCAGCTGGGCTTTCCGCTCATTTTCCGCGCGCCGTTGCTTCACAACCATTGTCGTAAAGTAGGCGGCGGTTCCAACCAACGCCAGAACGATCAACCCGAGGATGACCGGCACGGCGACGTTTTTCTTTTCCGGCGCCTTTTTTTTGCCACCACGGGCTTCCATGAGCAGGGAAAGGGCATCCGACACATCCCGATAGAGGGATTCATAGGTGGGATAACGCACATACGGATCCATTTCCAGCATTCGCAGCAGGATGGCCGCCGTTTTGGCGGAGACCGACGGCTTGAACTCCCGCGGGTCCGGCGCCGGCTCCTTGAAGCGGAGCAAAATGGTGTCGGTGACCGTTTCACCATTGAACGGCGGCTCGCCCGTCAGCACATGGTACAAGGTGCCGCCGAGGGAATAAATGTCGGACTCCGTGTTGGGCGACTGCCCGCGGACCACTTCCGGCGCCACATAATAGGGGGTTCCCCAGATCTCTCCCGGCTTCGGCTTTTCTCCTTTGAAGCGGGAGAGACCGAAATCGGCCACCTTGGCATGGCCCGCAGCATCATACAGGATGTTGGCGGGTTTTATGTCCCCGTGCGTCATCCCCGCTGTATTGGCCGCCTGCAGGCCGCCGATGATCTGTAGCGCCGTTTCCAGCACGAAGACTTCATCGAGCTGTCTGTGTTTTTCCTGGATATGGTCGAGGCGGTCGCCCGCCACCAGTTCCATCACGATGTAGGGCTGCCCGTTTTCTTCGCCGTAATTATAGATTTGGACGATGTTGGGGTGGTTGATGGCCGCCAGCGCCCGCGCCTCCTGCAGAAACTGGTCCACAAAAGTCCGGTCCTGCCCGATGGCCTGCTGCATCACCTTGATCGCGACGGTCCGGCCGAGGGTCTCGTCATACGCCTTGTAGACGGCGCCCATGCCGCCTTTGCCCAGCTGTTCGAGCAGGATGAAGTTGGCGAATCTCGCCGGCACGCGCATTTCGTTGCCGCACGCCGGACACTGGACGGTGGAAAACGCTTCTGCCTGGGATGTATCAATGGGCTCGCCGCAATTCGAACACGCGATCACATCGAAGTGCTCGATTAGAATGTCGCCGATCCGCTCGGTACTCATGGGAAAATTCCTGCTCTTCGCTTAAATTCTGCCCGCCTCACGAAGCAAAAGCAGCATCAAAGCCTTGTGCATGTGCATGCGGTTTTCCGCTTCGTCGAACACCACAGATTGCGGACCATCGATCACTTCCGCCGTTTGCTCCATACCGCGCATTGCCGGCAGGCAGTTGAGGAAAATGGCATCCGGCTTGGCCTTCTTCATCAGATCGGCTGTCACCTGGTAGGGCATGAAAATCCGTACCCGCTCCGCCGCCTGCTCCTTGGGAATGTGGTAGCTCATCCACGAATCCGTATATACGACATCTGCATCCCGGACCGCTTCTGCGGCATCATGAGTCAGCACAAAACGACTTCCCGTTTTTTTTGCATCCGCCGTGGCGGCCGCAAAAGCCTCTGGTGCGGGCTCATATTCCTTTCCCGCCGGACAGCCAATGGACAAATGCATGCCCATCTTGGGGCAGGCGAACAGGAGCGAATGCGTCACATTGTTGAAGCTGTCGCCCAGATAGGCCAGTTTGAGCCCCGCCAGCCTTCCCTTGTGCTCCTCAATCGTCTGCAGGTCGGCCAAGATTTGCCCCGGATGGGAGAAATTGGTGAGGGCATTGATGATGGGCACCGTGGAAAAAGCCGCCATCTCCAAGAGATCCTCGTGCTTGAACAGCCGGGCCATGATGATGTCCACATAACGGCACATGGTTCGGATGGTGTCGGCAATCGTCTCCTTGCCGTTGCCCAGAGGGGAGGTGGATGTATCATAGTAGATGGCATGCCCGCCCATCTGGTTCATGCCCGCTTCAAAGGACAGTCGGGTGCGAAGAGACGGTTTTTCAAAAATCATGCACAAGGTTTTGCGTCGGAGGGCGTCTTCATATTCCTGGGGGTCCGCCTTGATCGCTCGGGCCGTGGAAATCGCCTCGGCAATGTGCTCTGCGCTCCAGTCGTCCAATGTCAGCAAATGTCTCATAATCGTCCTACTTTCCTACACGAAGCCTCATCTTATCTGAAAGTAACGCCGGGGAAAACATTTTCCTCAAGTTTTCTCCCGCCTTTTCGCTCCATCGCGGGTTCCGGGGTTGCCATCCGGCCGCGGAAAAACAGCGCCGCCGGTTTGCCGGGTTTGCGCTTCGGGGCCGCATCCGCTACAGTGGGCGCCCATGAACGTGGTATTTTTATTGCAGGATACACGGGTCCTTTATGGCGCGGAGAAAGCCGCCCTCCGGCTGGTGGAAGGCTTGGTCGCCGCCGGAGTCTCCGTGCACGTTCTGCTGTTGCGGGAAACCCGCTTGGGCGGCGGCGGCAGTGAACTCTCGGCCGCCTTTGAGCGCGTTGCTCCCGTCTCCTCCATTCCCGTTTCCGGGCGCCTTTCCCGCGCCGCCATGCTTCACATCCGTGCCGCCATGACCGCTCTTCGGGGCGATCTGCTCCACTCCACCGGCTACAAAGCCGATGTGCATGCCCTCTGGGCCTCCCAGAAATGTCGGTTGTTTCCCGTGGTCGGCACCGTACATGGCTGGCTGTTCCGCTGGCAGCTCAAAGAGCGGCTCTATCAGGCGCTCCACCTCCTCGCCCTGCGCCGTTTTTCCCGCGTGATTGCGCTAAGCCGGTTTTATGAGCGTTACCTGCGCCGCCATGGCCTTCACCCCCTCCAGCTCGCCCTCATTCCCACCGGCATCCGGCCGGAGGAAGTCGCCCCCCGCGCCGAAGCCCGCCGCCTGTGGGACTCCCCCGCCGATGTCTTCACCTTCGGCATGCTCGGCCGACTCAGCTCGGAAAAGAACCACCGGATGCTGCTACACGCCGCCGCCCGCTTGGCGCAGGATTTGGATACCTCCCCCCGGCCGTGGCGAATCTTCATTGCCGGGGACGGCCCCCTCCGCTCCCGCTTGGAAAAAACCGCCCGCCGCCTTGGCCTGGACGACCGCGTCTGCTTTGCCGGTCGGCTGGACAGCGCCGATTTTTTCCGTCGAGTCCATGTGCTCGTCCAATGCTCCCGCGTGGAAAACCAGTCCATGAGCGTCATGGAAGCCATGGCCTGGATGCGTCCTGTGCTCGCCACCCGCTCCGGCGGCCTGCCGGAGCAGGTGCTGCACGGCGAGACCGGGCGGCTCCTCCCCCGCCGCCGCATCCGCCCGCTTGCCCGTGCACTGAAGGAATATGTGATCGCTCCCGCCAAGGCCCAGGCCGATGGACTTCGCGCCCGCGCCCATGTGGAAGCCGCCTATCCCTTCGATGCGATGATTCGTGAACACATCGGGCTCTATGACGCCGAAATCGCCATGCACCGGCGGCGGCTCATGCCGCGGGTATGATCCCGTCCCGGAAGGACCTTCCATTCAAGGGGTTGACATTTTGGGCCAAAATGCTACAACACCCCCTCTATATTTTTGTACCCACCTATTGTTGAACGGAGAGAATCCCCATGTCCATGCATCGTAGTTTGAAATCGGCAAGCAAAGTCGCCACACGCCGCAACGTGCTGAAGCGCTTTGAGCGCATTGAAATCATGAAGACGGAAGGCAAGTGGAAGCAAGGCGATCGCGGCCGCGGCCTGCCCAAAACCAAGCCCCCCGTGTAAGGCGGTTTCCAGGTTTGGATGTCCTGACCCCTTGGCCACCGCCAAGGGGTTTTTCCATGGTGTGAAAACTTTTTTTCCAATGAGTGGAAAATCCAGCGATTTGGTTTCCAATGAGTGGAAAAACAGGGCCAACAGCCTTCCAATGCCGCTAGTTGTCAATGCCAATGAGACACTTTTCTATCCGGCGGACCTCCCGTCTGCCGGTTTGTTGATCCACACTTCCTGCGGCACGGCTTCGGCCTTCGGCGGGCCTTTCACGAACCGCTCTGGATGTTTGGCGTAGGCTCGATCCAGTACCTCTTGTCTCTGCCGTCGCTTTTCCTCGGCTCGGCCCTGATGGACGTCTTCCGGCGTCATGAAGGCCAGCCCTGAGTGCCGATGTTGCGTGTTGTACCACTCCAGTAGCTCGCCGAAGTAGCGGCGGGCTTCCTCGAAGGATCCGAACCGCTGGGGATAGGTCGGGCGGGACTTCAGCGTCTTGAACTGGGCCTCGGAGTACGGATTGCCGTTGGACACGTGCGGCCGCGAGTAGCTGCGCCGGACTTGAAGGTCCGCGAGCAGTCCGAGCACTTCCTGTGAGCGCATGCTCTTGCCCCGGTCCGAGTGAATCGTCAACGGGTGTGGTCCAACTCCTTGGCGTTCATGGCAAAGCGAGATCAACGCTTATCATCAAGGCTCCTTAAACGAGGAGAGCAACTCGAAATACGGATACTTGTCTGGATGAGTCAGGAACATCTCCGTCTGTATGGTTATGTTCGTTTGCGGAACTGAATTCGTCGGCTCATTAAACACATCCACAGTGGCGATGCAAAAATTCAGATGGTTCGTCAATGCGGCAAGGAGTGTCGCTTTCTCTTCGGAGGTGTAGTTGGTTGCGAAATTCAATGCGTTCATTGCTTGGCAGACATACTGGGTTGCTCCACGAGCCCACAGTTGCATTTCCGCAGCCGCAACGCCACGGGCAAAGAGAATCTGCGGATCATCCGGTCGGCTTGAGAGCTCTGCATCCAAGTAACTCAGTACGTTGCTGGCATTCTGTGATGTCCACTGCGTGTTTAAGTCGATAAGAAATCGATTCGTCGTTGCACGCA
>JAISGX010000025.1 GCA_031262805.1 Verrucomicrobiota bacterium
CCTGGTGCTCCGCCTCCATCTGGGCGCGGCGCTCAGCTTCTTCCTGCGCCTGCCGCTCGGCGGCAGCCTGGGCCTGTAGGGCTTCTTCTTCCTGGCGATGCAACTCCTCTTCCAGGCGACGGCGGCGTTCTTCGGTTTCGCGAACTTTTTCTTCTGCGACTTCTCGAGCCCGGCGCTCCGCTTCGCCTCGGGCCTGCAGTTCCGCTTCCACCTGGGCACGGCGCTCGGCTTCGGCCTGCGCCTGCCGCACGGCTTCTTCCTGTGCCTGGCGCGCTTCTTCTTCACGGGTGCGAAGGTCTTCTTCCAACTGGCGGCGGCGTTCTTCGGTCTCTCGAACCTGCTGCTCGGCGGCTTCCCGGGCCTGGCGCTCGGCCTCGCTACGGGCCTGCAATTCGTCTTCAATCCGAGCGCGGCGCTCGGCTTCCAGCCGGGCCTGGTTTTCCGCTTCTAGGCGGGCCTGGCGGGTTTCTTCTTCTCGGCGGTGTAATTCTTCTTCCAGCAACTTCCGACGCTCTTCCGCCTCACGGACCTGCTGCTCCACCGCCAACCGGGCCTGGCGTTCGGCTTCTTCGCGCGCCTCCAGTTCCGCTTTTTCCTGTTCGCGCCGCTCGGCTTCTTCACGGGCCTGGCGCTGGGCTTCTTCACGGGCCTGGCGGGCTTCTTCTTCCTTCCGTCGCAATTCCTCTTCCAGTTGCAGGCGCTTTTCCTCGATGTCCAGCACCTGCTGTTCCGCCCGTTCGCGGGCTTGGCGTTCGGCTTCCTCGCGGGCTTTTTGCTCGGCTTCCGCCAAGGCGCGCTGGGCGGCTTCTTCCTTGGCCCGCTGCTCTGCAGCGGCCAATTCCAACCGGGCGTTTTCCTCGATCTGGTGGAGCTCCTGCTCCAGCTTGAGGCGTTGGGTTTCGGTTTCACGGACCTTTTGCTCGGCGGATTCGCGGGCCTGGCGTTCGGCCTCCTCACGCGCTTTCTGCTCGGCTTCCTCCTGTGCCCGTTTGGCGGCTTCTTCGGCCCAGCGGCGCTCCACTTCTTCGCGTTCGTTACGGGCTTCCTCTTCGCGGCGCAGGATTTCCTGTTCGAGTTGCCGGCGGGCCTCATCAATCTCGCGGATGCGTTGTTCGGCTTCCAGACGGGCGCGGCGTTCGGCTTCTTCGCGGGCCAGCAGTTCCGCTTCTTCGACGGCGCGTTTTTCAGCCTCTTCCTGCATACGGCGTTCGGCTTCCTCGCGGGCCTTCCGTTCGGCTTCTTCGCGCTTCTTTAATTCCTTCTCCAGCTTGCGGCGGTTTTGCTCGGCTTCCACGGCGCGGCGTTCCACCTCTTCGCGGGCCTGGCGCTCGGCTTCTTCGCAAGCGCGGCGCAGGTCTTCCTCGGACTGCCGGAGCTCCTCTTCAAGCTTTCGTTTCCGCTCGGCGGCTAGGCGGGCTTGCTCTGCTGCCAGCTCCACGCGGGACAATTCGGATTTCCGCCGGGCCCCGCCGACAGAGGGACGACGGGGCGTTTCGTCTCGAAGAGGAACATCCCGTTTATGCGCAACGGAGGGATGTTCCATGCCTTTATCCATATGCCCTTCTTTCGTTTCCGGTGAATGGATGCCGGGATCGTCTTTCCCTTCGTCCGCTTCGTCGCCCTCAGGCAGCCCTTCGCTCGTCTCCGCATCTTTCGCCTCTTCGGCGGGGACCGCCTCCACCCACAGCAATTCCTGCTGGACTGTGGCGGGTTTTCCGCCTTCCGTTTTCCGGGAGCCCACCGAAAGGGAGGCGGCACGGCCCTCTACAAGCGAAGCCTCATCCAACGGCATGTCGTCTTCCTCCATGGCTTCCGTTACGCGCTCGTCGGAAATGCGGGCGGCTTCCGCCGCCTCCCAGGCTTCGCCGCCGGAAGAGGCAGCCTGCCGACGGGCAAGGTCGCGAGCTTTTTTCTGGGCATCGGCAATTTCCCGAGCTTTTCGTTCGACTTCCTTCTTTTCCTGTTTTTCGCGCATTTTTTTCTGGAAACTGGAAAACAGGCCGGCTTTTTTATTGGGGTCGCGGATCAGGTCGGCTTTATCGCCGCCGTTGCCACTCAACCCGAGATAGGCACGAATGAACGGTTCCGGATCCAATCCTAGGTATTCGCTGTAGAGCCGGTAGAACCCTTTGGCATAGGCGGGGGCGATGAGGCGCTTGAAATCGTCGCGTTCCATGGCATCGATCACTAGGGTTTTCAAATGCGTGGCGGCCGCCACTTCCGCAATGGTGGTGGCGGTCTGCTCCCGCGCCGCCCTTAATTGACTGCCTAAACCGCTCATCGTGCCATCCCGTCCTATTCGCGAAACTCGTCGTCTCCCGGCCCGGCGCCGTCCATGGAATCAAAGCCGTCCAAATCAAACAAAATTTCTCGGGCCTCCGCGCCGCGTGGCGGACCGATCATGCCTTTTTCTTCAAGGATGTCCATCAGGCGTGCGGCGCGGGTATAACCGATCCGTAGGCGCCGTTGGATGGAGGAGGTGCTGGCGCGGCGGGTCTGGCGGATGACCTCGATGGCCTGCTGGATAATTTCTTCATCTTCTTCCGGCGCATCGGGCAAGTCCACTCCGCCCTTGCCTTCCATCTTGGACTGCAACGCGCTTTCAAACCGCGGTCGGCCCTGCTGCTTCCAGTGTTCGGCGATGGCCTGAATTTCCTCGTCCTTGGTCCATGCGCCCTGGGCGCGGGTCAGCTTGTTGGCGCCGGTCAGCACAAGCATGTCGCCCTTGCCGACTAGTTTGTCGGCGCCTTCCTGGTCGATGACCACGCGGCTATCGTTTTTCTGCGCCACTTTGAAGGCAACGCGCCCTGGAATGTTGGATTTGATGGTGCCGGTGACGATGTCCACGGTGGGCCGTTGCGTGGCGATGATCATGTGAATGCCGGTGGCCCGGGCCAGCTGGGTCAGCTTCTGGACCTGCGGTTCAATCTCCTGCTGGGCGCTCAGCATCAAGTCGGCCAATTCGTCGATGATGATGACGACATAGGGCAAATGATCCGGCAGGGCGTCTTCCGCCGGGTTTTCAACGGCAACGGGAACCGGCGCGGGGGTGCCGCCTTCCTCTCCGGCCTGGGCCTCCGTATGGAACAGCGAGGGCTGTTCGGCTTTGGGACGGCGGTTGAAGGAGACGATGTCTCGGACCTTGGCACGGTGGAAGAGTTTGAAGCGCCGCTCCATTTCCTGAATGGCCCAGCGCAGGCCCATCGTGACTTTTTTGGCGTCGGTGATGACGGGCACCAGCAGATGCGGCAGATCGTTGTATCCCGAAAATTCGACAATTTTGGGATCAATCAAGATCAACCGCAGTTCTTCCGGCGTGCGGGTCATCAGCAGGCCGGCCAGAATGGAGTTCATGCAAACGGTCTTGCCCTGGCCGGTGGCGCCGGCAATCAGCATATGCGGCAGGGAGGCCAAATCGGCCATCAACACATGGCCGCCGACATCCTGGCCCAAGGCGAGCGGCAGATAGGCCTTTGATGTCGCCCACGTTGCGCTTTCGATCAGCTGGCGGAGCACCACGGGAGCGGGTTTGCGGTTCGGCACTTCAATGCCGACGACGCCTTTGCCGGGAATGGGGGCCTGGACGCGGACGCTCTCGGCCTTCAGGGCCAGCGTGATATTGGCCTGCAGGTTGCCGATGCGCTCGACTTTGACGCCGGCGGCCGGCAGCAATTCATAACGGGTGACCACAGGCCCCTGCTCCACATGGGTGACTTCCGCCTCAATGCCGAATTCGGCCAGGGTCTGCCGGATGGTCTGGATGGTGCCGTCCAGCTCGTCGCCTCCGGCACGGGCCATGGCGCCTTCGGGGATCTCCTGCAAATAGGTCATGGGAGGCAACGTCCACTTGGGTTGCGCCCCATCGGCTTCCGCACCGGTCCCGGGCGATACTTGCTCTTCCGCCGCTTCACGGGCTTGTCGTGCCGCCTGTTCTTCCGCCGCCTTCTTTTCCGCCTCAGCCTTCTGTTGCTCGGCCAAGCGCTTGCGGAAGGCGGCCTTTCGCTCCGCTTCCGCCTGCCGACGGCGTTCCTCTTCCTCGCGCTCGCGCTGGGCTTCTTCCTCGGCTTCGCGTTCCCGCTGCCGCCGCCGCTCTTCCCGTTCAGCGGCGTCCCGCTCGCGCTCGGCGGCTTTGCGTTCGCGTTCCATTTCACGCTCCAGTTTGGCGCGTTCCTTGGCGAGCAACCGGGCTTCCCGCTCCGCCTGTTCCTGAGCCGTACGCTTGAGAGCGGCGCGTTCCTCGATTTTTTCCAGTCCGGTATGCCAGAGGGCCAGCCACCCCCGCCAGACTTCCACAGGATGAACCTGCAGGGCGAAGAAAAGGCCCGTCGCCACCAAGCCGGTGCTAATGATGGCGGCGCCGACCTTGCCCAGATAGTTCACCAGCACCAGACGGCCGAGGAACAAGCCAAGGAAACCGCCAGGCATATCGTTCACATTGAACCGCTGGGGGGAAATGTTGTTCCAGAACGGTAGCTGGATGTCGGCCAAAATGCACAATCCCGTCAAAATCCCCAGCATCCACAGCACACGGGGCCAGATTCGCTCGTCCGACGACAAAATCAGCATCAGCCCCCAGCCGGCGATCATCAGGGGAAGCAGAAAGCCGACCAATCCAAAGACCCGGAAAATCACAAAAGCCACCGAGGCGCCGACGGGGCCAATGTAATTGATTGTATTTTCCGCTGAATGGCTCCAATCGGGCGTGTCCTTGGCATCATAGGACGCCAGGGCCAGCAGAAGCAGAATCCACACCGCTTGCATCAGGATGCCGAACGCTTCACGGCGCACATTCTTTGTTTTTGCTTTCTTCCTAGCCATATTTGTCAATATATAGCAGTTTCCAGCCCGACGATGCAACACCTTGTGTAAATTTGTCCGGGTGGTTTCCGCCCGCTCTTCCGGCCTCCATTCTGGACCGGCCCCGGCGGATCTCGGCGGCTGGAACGGCTAAAAGGCAACGGAGATTTTCTCCCTCGGCAGGTGGCGGACGGCGACGCTATCCGACGCCGCATCATCCAACTCGTCGTAGCAGGTATTCCACGCCGAGGGGGTAAACAGGGTGATGCCCCCTTTTTTTTCGGCGTTTCCGAAGCGACGGCATGACGAGGTGTTAAAGCGTTTCAGCCGCAGGGCCCTCTACGCCCTTGTGTTCGCCTCTTTTTCCATGCAAACTGTTCTTCTATTTGAGAAGTGAACGCCATTCCCTCACCGGGAAGCCCAACGGACAGGAGAAGACAGATGGTACCGCAATGGATTATTGAAAAGAAACGCGATGGACACGTGTTGACGGAAGAAGAAATCCGCTTCTTCATTAACGGCTACACCAACGGCACCCTGCCGGACTATCAAATGTCCGCCATGGCCATGGCGATTTACCTCAAGGGCATGACCCCCGGGGAAACCGCCGTCTTGACGGATGCCATGATGCGCTCCGGCGCGATGGTCGATACCTCCGCTATCTCCATGCCCAAAGTGGACAAACATTCCACCGGCGGCATCGGCGACAAAGTCTCCCTCATTCTCGCACCCCTCGCCGCCTGCGCCGGACTGGCGGTTCCGATGATTTCCGGCCGCGGCCTCGGCATCACCGGAGGCACGCTGGACAAACTGGAATCCATTCCCGGCTTCAACGTCAACCTCTCGGAAGAAGACTTCATCGCCACTGTCCAGAAATGCGGCTTTTCCATGATCGGCCAAACCGGCGAAATCGCGCCGGCGGACAAAAAGCTCTATGCCCTGCGCGATGTCACCGGAACGGTTTCCTCCATCCCGCTCATCACGGCGTCCATCATGTGCAAGAAAATGGCGGAAGGCATCGATTCTCTGGTGCTGGATGTCAAATGGGGAACCGGCGCATTCATGCGGACGGTGGAGGATGCCACCGCGCTCGCCGAATCCATGGTGCGCGTAGGCAAGGCCATGAACAAAGGCATGGTCGCGCTGATCACCGATATGAATCAGCCGCTGGGCCACACCGCCGGCAATGCGCTGGAAATCATCGAATCCTTGGAATGCCTGCAGGGCCAACATGCCGACGGGGACCTGATGAACATCACCCTCGCGCTGACGTCCGAAATGCTGGTGCTGGGCAAAAAAGCACAAACGGCGGAGGAAGCGCGCCGCATCCTGCTCGGCCATATTGAATCCGGCGCGGCTTTTGAAAAGTTCAAGGAGATGGCGGAGCTCCAGAATGCGGATGTGTCCTTCTTGGATGACGTGGGCAAACTACCCCAGGCGTCCTTGGTCCGGGATTTCCCCGCCCCCTCCTCCGGCACCTTGGCCGGGGTGGATGCCGAATCCATCGGCCGGGCCGTACTGGTGCTTGGAGGCGGCCGCCAGAAAACGGACGACCGCATCGATTATGCCGTCGGCACCTCCGAGCTGGCCAAGATCGGCGAGCATGTGGAAGCTGGGCAACCGCTGGTGAGGGTGCATGCCAACAGCGAAGAAAAACTGGCCCAAGCCATGGCATACATCGAAAAAGCCTTCACTCTGGCCGATGAATCCACCGCCGCCCCCACGCCGATTGTGGCGCGGATCACCGGCTGATGCCCCCCCCCCTCTAAACCAACCCCGAAAGGAAGTCTCATGATCAATCAAGACGAATTGAAAAAAGCGTGGAATGCCGTGCAAGCCGCCTTTCCAAAAGCAAAGCCCAAGATCGGCATGGTGCTGGGCTCCGGCTGGAGCGACGTTGCCGAATCCTTTGAAAAGCTGGGCGAGATTTCCTATGCCGACATTCCCGGCCTCGGCGCCACCGGCGTTGTCGGTCATGCCGGCCGCTTGTTGTGGTGCCGCTCCTCCGGCATCGAGACCTTCCTCTTCCAAGGCCGTCGGCATGTGTATGAAGGCGTCGGCTGGGAGGCCGTGGCCATCCCGCTTTTCATCATCAAGAGCGCTGGCGCCTCCACGGCCTTTCTGACGAATGCCGCCGGTGGCACCCATCCGCAATGGACGCCTGGCGATTTAATGATCATCACCGACCATATCAACATGATGGGCGTCACCCCTCTGCTTGGCGCGCATGATCCCTTCTGGGGCCCGCGCTTCCCCGACCAGTCCAACGTCTATGACAAAGACCTCCGCGCCGTCCTCGCCCGTGCAGGGGAAAACGCGGGCATCCCCCTGCGGGAAGGCGTCTACTTCGCTGGCACCGGCCCCACCTACGAAACCCCGGCTGAAGTGCGCGCCTGGCGGACGCTCGGGGCGGACGCCGTGGGCATGAGCACCGTGCCGGAAGCCATTTTGGCCAACGCCGCTGGCCTCCGCGTGGCGGGCCTCTCCTGCATCACCAACATGGCCAGCGGCATTCTTGATCAGCCGCTCACTCATGAGGAAGTGACGAACACCACCCGCCAATCCATGCAAAACATGAAAAAGCTGATTCTGCAATTCTGGGCGGAACTGGCGAACGAACCCCTTTAACCCAAAGCGAGGAATCCACATGACTACTAAAAAGAAAATTGCCCAAACGGCGAAGAAGGCCTCTAAAAAGACGACCGAAATGCAATACCATGTTCATTTGAAGCGCGGAGATGTGGGCCGCTATGTCATTCTACCGGGCGATCCCGGCCGCGTACCCGTCATTGCCTCCTTCTTCGACCAGGCCAAGGAAGTGGCCTACAACCGCGAATACCGCACCTATACGGGAACCGTGGATGGCATCAAGGTCTCCTGCTGCTCCACCGGCATCGGCTGCCCCTCCACGGCTATTGCCGTCGAAGAATTGATCAAATGCGGAGCTGACACCTTCATCCGCATCGGCACCTGCGGAGCCCTCCAGCGGGAGGTGAAGCTCGGCGACCTCTGCATCACCACCGCCGCCGTGCGCGAAGAAGGCACCACCCGCCAGTATGTGCCTCTCTCCTATCCCGCCGTGGCGGACCTCGATGTCACGCTGGCCCTCCGCCAAGCGGCAGCGAACCTGAAATATCGAGCCCACGCCGGTATCGGCCATTGCAAGGACGCCTTCTTCATTGAAGACAAGGACATTCCCATCCGGGAGGAAATCGATGCCAAATGGAATGCTTGGTATAAATCCAACGTCATTTCCACCTCCATGGAATCCGCCGCTCTGTTTGTGGTCTCCAGCATCCGCCGGGTGCGGGCGGGCGAAATCCTAGCCACCATCGGCCTGACCTATGAGAATGCCCCCATCATCGCCAAAGTCGGTATTGAGGAAGCCATTCAGACCACCATCGAAGCCATCAAGCTCCTCGAACGGGCGCACTAGCTTCGTTCTCCTCCGGCGGCGGGTTCCTCCCGCCGCTTTTTTGTTGGAACGCCTGAAATTCCACAAGGAAACTCCTCCTCCGTCGCCGCCGTCTGGAATTGGATTGATTCGCCCCCCCGGGGCCAAGTAGAGTGCGGGTGGAATTGGACCCCATGCCCCTCTCGAACGACATCCTAATCCGTGTGAACAACCTCACGCGCCGCTTTGCCCGCTGCGAAGCATTGGCGGCGGTGTCGTTTGAGGCCGTGCGCGGGGAAATCATCGGCCTGCTCGGTCCGAACGGCTCCGGAAAAACCACCACCCTGCGGATTCTCTCCGGCTACCTCGCCCCCACCTGCGGGGAGGTGGAAATGGCCGGCATGGACATCACCGCCCACTCCCTAGATGTACGGAAGAAAATCGGCTACCTGCCAGAGTCCGTCCCCTTGTATCCCGAAATGAAAGTGGAAGAATACCTTCTTTTCCGCGGGCGCATCAAAGGGTTGAAGAAAACCCGCTTGTTCTCCCGCCTGCGGGATGTGGTGGACCAATGCGGATTGGGCGAGGTGCTCCATCGGACCATCGGCAACCTATCCCGGGGCTTCCGCCAGCGCACCGGACTGGCCGATTGCCTCATCCATGAGCCGGAGATCCTCTTGCTGGATGAGCCGCTCGTCGGCCTGGACGCCGCCCAGACCCATTTGATTCGCGAGCTCCTCCTCGACCTTCGCGAAGGGCGGACCCTCTTGTTTTCCACCCATATGCTCTGCGAAGCCGAACGGTTGAGCAACCGGGTGCTGATTTTGAACGGCGGGCGGACCGCCGCCCTGGATGCCCCCGACGCCCTGCTTCGCGCCGCTCGACGCCTGCAAGCCGACATTCAAGCCCCTCTGGGAGACGTGAAAAACGCCCTCGAGTCCCTAGAAGGCGGCCGCGAAGCACGTCTCTCGGAAAAAGACGACGGATGGACCCGTCTCTCCCTCCCGGCGGACGGCGCCCCCCTGCCCGCCGGATTGGAGGAATGGGCGGCCCGACGGCAGTGGCCCCTCCGGAACTTGGCGTACGACGCCCCGACGTTCGACGAGCTTTTCCTGCGCCTGACCACCCTGCCGCCCAAGGTCCGCAATCCGAAGCGGAGGAAATCTCCATGAGAGCCTTTTTTCCGTTGCTCCGCCGTGAAATCGGCTTCTATTTCCGAACATCCATTGCCTACGTGGTGGGCGTCTTCTTCCTGCTGATCACCGGCTTCAGCTTCTGGTTCCTTGCCGTGCGCCTCTCTCAGCAAGCCATGGACGGAGACATCGCCCATATTTTTTTCACCTCCTTCTGGTTCTGGCTGAGCATGCTGATCGTCACGCCTCTGCTGACCATGCGCTTGTTTGCGGAGGAAAACCGGATGGGCACCATTGAGACCCTCATGACCGCGCCTGTCACGGAAAATGAAGTGGTGCTGGCCAAATTCACCTCCGCCTATCTGGTGTTTCTGCTGCTGTGGCTTCCCACTCTCGCCTACCCCCTGCTGGGAAAAGCTTGCGGAGGCCAGTTCCCCGTGCCGCCTTTGAGCCTCGTGGCGAGCAGCCAGCTTGGCGTGGCCCTCATCGGCGCCTTTTTTCTGTCCGTCGGCCTGCTGTGCTCCATCCTCACCCGCCATCAGGTGGTGGCCGCCATGGTATGCTTGGCGGTCCTGGGTCTGTGGCTGTCCAGTAGCCTCATCACCATTCAGTTCCAGCTGGAAGCCGCCGAGCCTCTCGCCCACTTCATCGCTGCACCCCGACATATGCGGGATTTCGCCACCGGCATTCTCGATTCCCGGACCATCGTCTGGTATTTCAGCGCCACCGTATTGTTGCTGTTTACCGCCACCCGCATCTTGGAGGCGCACCGGTTGCGGTAGGTCATGAAGGGCTTCCATCTTCCCACCTTTTTGACCTCCTGCCGTGCCCGCCGGGTCCTGTGGCGTTCCAACCTGGTGGTTCTCACCGGACTGGCCGCCGCCATTTTTTTCATGGTGAACTACCTCTGCGCACAGCATTACACCCGCTTCCACTGGCTCCCAACCTCCTTCACTCGGCTGTCGGATAAAAGCCTGCAGCTGCTGGAAACCGTTCCAGGCGACATCCGCGTCACGGCGTTGCTCCGTCCCTCTCATCCCGCCTACCGGGGCGTTACCGCCCTGCTTCAGGAATACGCCGCACATTCCGCCAAACTCAGCTTCTCCTTCATTGATCCGGATCGGAACATGGCGCAGACCGAGGAAGCCGTCCGGCGCTATGCCCTGTCCAGCGAGGAGGTGATCGTGTTCGACATCGGCGGACGGCACCAAACCATTTCTGCGGATGACTTGATCGAATACGGCTATCCCGACGACGAACAGGCTGGCAGGTTCCAACGGGCCTTCCGGGGCGAACAGCAATTCTCCGGCGCCATCCGTTCCCTCACGCAGACCACGCGCCAAACGGTCTGCTTCACCCAAGGCCACGGGGAACGCTCCCCCGTCGATTTCGACCGCCACCGCGGCTATTCCCAGGTGGCCTCCCGGTTGCGGGATGAAAACCTGGATGTGGAACGGTTGAATCTGGGGGAAGCCAAGGCCGTCCCCTCCCGCTGCGACCTGTTGATCGTGGCCGGCCCCCTGCGGGAATTCACCCCGTTTGAAGTCAACCTGATCCGCGATTACCTCAATCGGAAAGGCCGCCTGTTGCTGTTGCTGGATGCCCGCATCCATACCGGCTTGGAAGCCCTGATGGAGGACTGGGGCGTGCGACTGGGCAACGACATCCTGGTTGATCCCACCCGTTCCTCCAACGGGCGCGACCTGTATGCCTCGACCTACCCGGAGCATCCCATCACCGCCCCCCTACAGGGCCTAACCACCGTATTCTCCTTCCCGCGTTCGGTCCGCCCCCTCCTCCTTTCCTCAGGCGGAGACAAGCCCATCGTCTCCGACCTCGTCCTCTCCTCCCCCGAAGGCTGGGCGGAATTCGACCCAGACGACACGACGCTACGCTTTGATTCCCAGGTGGACATTCCCGGCCCCGTGCCCCTGGCCGTCGCCATCGAACGGGGCCCGGTGCCCGGCGTGCATATTCAGATCCGCCCCACCCGCCTCGTCATCCTCGGCGATTCGGGCTTTGCCTCCAACGCCGGATTGGTGGGAGCCAACATCGATTTGTTCCTGAATGCCGTCCATTGGTTGCTGGAATACGAAGAAGGCATTTCTATCGCACCAAAGACATTGGAGGACCTGCACGTCGTCATGAATGCCCGGCAGCTGCAACGCCTCTTCTGGGTGGTGGTCGTCGCCCTGCCCCTTCTGGTCGGCGTTTGGGGCCTTTTCGTGGTCTGGAGGAGAAAACGCTAAGATGAATGTTCGGCTGACCATTCTGCTGGCATTCGTGGCTGCGGCCCTAGCCTCGCTCATCTTTTTCTGGGACAGAGACGAAGAAAACCTCCGCAACCGAATCGAGAATGCCCGCCGCGCTTTCCGCTTCGATCCGGCTCGGGTGGAGCGCATCGTGCTGGAAACCGACCACCTCACCGTGGAATGCCGCTTGGAAGGTCGACGCTGGATGCTCACCCGGCCCATCACAGCCCGTGCGGACCCGGTGGCCGTGGAACAGCTGCTCGGCTCCCTGCAAGACCTTTCCCGCGGGGAAATCATCCTGCCCCCCCGGCGGACCACTACCCCCTACGCCCCCTATGGGCTGGAACCGCCGCGGGCACGTATTTCCCTCGTGGAAGGCTCCTCCACCAACCAGCTGCTGATCGGCCGACGCACACCGTTAGGAGACGGCATCTATGTGCGCCGTAGCGACCACCCCGACATCACCCGGGTGCCCACCACCCTGCTGGACCTGCTGCCCGCTAACGCCAACGCCCTGCGCGATCGCTCCCTGCTCAGCGGAGATGCCGCCGCCATCAACCGCTTCGACATCCGCAACACCTTCGGCTACATCCAACTCATCCGCTCCCCTTCCGGCGCTTGGCAGATGATCCAGCCCATCGCCACCCGGGCGGACCCGGCCGTGATGGCCTCCCTGCTGGACCAGATCCTCTCCACCACCATTGTCCAGTTTGTCCAGGACCACGTCAGCGACCTGGTGCCCTATGGTCTCGACAGCCAAAGCACCGTGACCATTGTCCTTAACTCCAGCACCGGAGAAGGCTCCCAAATGATCGCCTTTGGCGATCCCCTCCCGAATACGCCCGAACTGGTGTATGCCCGCCTCCAGGCGGAGAACTCCGTCTATGCCGTTCCCGGGGCCATTGCCCGGGCGCTGACGCTTCGCCCAGACGACCTACGGGACCGCCGGATTCCCGGCATGGAACCCGACGGCATCCAACGTGTGTTCGTCTCCGAAGGGGAAAAGGTGCTGGAATTCCACCGCGACACCAACGAGGTGTGGCAATTGGACCTTCCGTTGCGCACCAGCGCCAACCCGGAAGCCATCCGGCAACTGCTACAGTCCTGGAGTACGCTCCGCCTGACCGCCTTTGAAACCACTCCCGCCTCCAACGCGCCGCCCTTCACCCGCACCCTCCGAATCATTCCACGCGACGTCAATGGGCAAGCCGTTACCCTCCGGATCGGCCCCCATCCCTCGAACACGAATTCCGTCCGCATCCTCATCGGGAATGACACCACCGCAGCCATTGCCACCCCCGCCCATTTGTTGAGCTTCCCCATGGGCGCCCTGTCCTATCAAAGCCGGGACGTTCTCTCGATTCCCGCCGAGGAAGTCACCCGGATCCATCTCGCCACCCCCGAGCGGACCCTGCGCATTGAACGCGAGGCGGACCAAGGCCCGTGGATTCATCCGCCGGAATGGCTGGATGCCTTCCTGCTAGCCCTAAACCCCCTCCAAGCGGAAACCTTGCTGGAGCCCACCGTGACCACCAACACCCCCTTGCTGACCCTCCGCCTCACCCGGAATGGGCCGCGAGCGGGCAGCACCGTCCTCACACTCTCTCCACCCAACATCGCCACCATCCGGGGGCGGCCGATGGCCTTCACCCTATCCCCCGCCACCCTCAAGGCCCTATTGCCTCCCGCATGGCAGCCCGCCGATGGTGAAGCGGCGGCAACGGAGGAAGAGCAGGATGACGCCGCTGTGTTTTCCCTCCCCGATCCCTTCCTGATCCCAGACTAATGAAGGCACCCCCGCCCATGAAGCCGTTTCGCCTCCATATGGATGCCCACGTCCACATCTACCCCTTTTATGATCTCCCTCGCCTCCTGCTCGCCGCACTGGACCACATGCCCCGCCTGGCTCCAACGGACCAACGAGCGCTGTGTCTGGCCGAACGCGCCGGCTTCACCTTTTTCCAGGCCTTGGCTCAGGATGAACTCTCCCTCCACAGCGAACAGTGGCGCATTGTGGCCTGGGACCCCGATGGCGGCGTGAAAATCCGCCATGTACCGGACCACCGGGACCTCTGGATCCTCTCCGGCCGGCAAACGGTGACCGCCGAACACATCGAGATCTGTTCTTTGTTTTCCGACAGACCCGTGCCAGACGGACAGGATGCCGAAAGCACCGTTCGTGCCATTCAGGATGCCGGTGGCCTTCCAGCGCTTGATTGGGCATTCGGCAAATGGCTCTTCCGGCGCGGACGCTTGATCCGCTCCCTGCTTCAACAATTTCCTCCTGAAGAGCTCGTCCTGATTGATACCGCCATGCGCCCCCCCGGCTGGCCCGCGCCCCTGGTCTATGCCGCCGCCCGCCGCGCCGGCAGGGCCCTTTTGGCCGGAACAGACCCGTTGCCGGCCGAAGACGAGGAAGACATCGCCGGATGCTATTACGCCACCCTCCTGCTCCCCCCGCTAGACGATCCCGCACGCATCGTCGCCCCCCTGCGCCGGGCCCTGCAGCAACCGGGAACGGC
>JAISGX010000106.1 GCA_031262805.1 Verrucomicrobiota bacterium
GGTCAGCATGATCGGCAAGTATTGTGGCGGCGTGTTGCCGGAACCCGGAGCGGGTGCGTTTGAAACTGGTCCGGCCGCGGCCTTATTCGCCCAGGCTGTGGAGGCCGGCCGGGCGGTCCAGGAGAGTTCATTGAACTTCACCCTGAACGCTGGCATCGCCCAGGTGATGGAGGTGGTCCGCGCCACCAACCGGTTTATTGAAGTCCAGCAGCCGTGGGCTCAGGCTCGTGCGGCGGATCCGGGCCCGTTGCACACCACGCTGTATGCCGCGGCCGAAGCCCTCCGGGTGTGCGCCGGTCTTCTGATGCCGGTCATGCCTGAGCGGATGACGGTGTTGCGCGCCGCCCTTGGAATGGAAGCTCCGGCATCCGTGACCCCTGATGAATGGACGACGCCGAATGGATTGAAGCCGGGCGTGCCGGTTTCGTCTTCCGGTGCCTTGTTCCCGCGGATTGAGGCTCCGGCCCCGGCGGCGGAAGCCCGTCCGGAGGCGAAGGCGCCCGAAAAGGGGAAAGCGACGGGCACGTCCTGTGGGGCGGATCCCTTGCCCGAGGGCGTCATCACCTATGAGGATTTTTCCAAGGTGAAGCTCCGGACGGCCAAAATTCTGGCGGCCGAGCCCATCGAAGGAGCCGTCAAATTGTTGAAGCTTAATGTCCTGATGGGGGAGGAACGTCGGCAGATTGTGGCCGGCATCGCCCTGTATTACACGCCGGAGAAACTGATCGGCAAAACCGTGGTGGTGGTGGCCAATCTGGCTCCCATCAAACTGCGCGGGGTGGAAAGCCAGGGCATGCTCCTGGCCGCCAGCAAGGGGGAACGCCTGCTGCTGGTTACGGTGGATGGCGATTTATCCAGTGGGGCGGTGGTCAAATAGCGGCGTCTTGTGCGGAATGCCGCATGGAAATTTCATGCGGTGTTTTTGGCGAGGCCATTCGGGCGAAACGCACGCCCCGGGCGTGCGTTTCCCATTGCCTTGGAGGGGGTTTCCGTACTTGTCAGGCCGTGGAAGGCACGGTACTATGTATAGGTTTATATCCCATCCTTTCATTTCAATGTAGAAAAGACAATCTATGCAGTGGCTGTTTAAGAAGATTTTAGGAACCAAGAACGATCGCGATTTGAAAAAATTGCAGGAACCCGTCCGGCAGATCAACGCGCTGGAAATGCAACTACAGGCGCTGTCCGATGAGCAGCTGAAAGCCAAAACGGCTGAATTTCGCGAGCGGTTGTCCAAAGGAGAAACCGTGGACAACCTGATGCCGGAAGCCTTTGCCGTCGTCAAAAACGCCTGCCGTCGCCTGTGCGGCACCGTGGTGGATGTGTGCGGCCACCCCCAGACGTGGGATATGGTCCCCTTCGACACCCAGTTGATCGGCGGCATCGTCCTTCACCAAGGGAAAATTGCGGAAATGGCCACCGGTGAAGGCAAGACCCTTGTGGCGACCCTCCCGGTCTATTTGAACGCCCTGACGGGGCTTGGCGTTCATGTGGTCACCGTGAACGATTACCTCGCCCGCCGCGATGCCACATGGATGGGCACGGTGTACCACTATCTGGGCTTGAGCGTCGGTTGCATCCAAAACCAAATGCGGCCGGAGGAACGCCGCGCCCAGTATGCCTGCGACATCACCTATGGCACCAATGCGGAATTCGGTTTTGACTACCTGCGCGACATGGGGATGGCCTACCGCCCCGAGGAAATGGTGCAGCGCGGCTGGCATTACGCCATTGTCGACGAAGTGGACAGCATCCTGATCGACGAAGCTAGGACTCCCCTGATCATTTCCGGCCCGGCGCCGTATTCGACGGAGCAATACCGCCTGGTGCAGCCTGCCGTAGAGCGCATGGCCCGCAAACAGCGCGATTTGTGTACCCGCCTGATGCAGGAGGCCAAGACCGCCTTGGAGAAAGGCGATGAAGACACCGCCATGCGGCGGCTCTACCAGGTCAGCCACGGCATGCCCAAAAACAAGCAGTTCCTCCACCTGATGGAGGAGGCGGCGCCCCGCCGCCTGCTTGAAAAAGTGCAGGGCATGATGTTGATAGAGATGAATAAGGAACAAGGCCGTGCGCTACGAGAGGAATTGTACTTTGTCGTGGATGAAAAAGGGAACGATGCCAGCCTGACGGATAAAGGCTGCAGCGCCATGAATCCCGACGATCCGGATTATTACGTCGTGCCGGACCTCGTCAGTGCCTTGGCCGATCTGGATGGGGACGCCTCCCTCACCGACGCGCAGAAATTCGAACGACGGCAGGAACTGCAGAATCAATTTGCCGATAAGAGCGAACGCAATCACGCCGTGGACCAGTTGATCCGCGCCTACAGCGTATATGAGCGCGATGTACAGTATGTGGTGCAGGACAACCAGGTGGTCATCGTCGATGAATTTACCGGTCGGCTGATGCCCGGCCGCCGGTGGAGCGACGGACTCCACCAGGCCATTGAGGCCAAGGAGGGCGTGCGCATCGAACGGGAAACCCAGACCCTCGCCACCATCACCATCCAGAATTACTTCCGCTTGTACGGCAAACTGGCCGGCATGACCGGCACGGCGGAAACCGAAGCCGATGAATTCATGGAAATCTACAAGATGGACGTGATGGTCATTCCCACCAACCGGCCGGTGCGGCGGGTGGATGGAAACGACCACATCTACCGCACCCAGCGCGAGAAATTTGCTGCCATCATGGATGAAATCTCCGCGTGTTACCAGCGGAAGCAGCCGGTCCTCGTCGGCACCATCTCCGTGGAAATGTCGGAAATCCTCAGCCGAATGCTCCGCCGACTGAACATCCCGCACAACGTCTTGAACGCCAAGAACCACCAGCGGGAAGCCGAAATTGTGCTCAACGCCGGTCAGCCCGGCGCCATCACCATTGCCACCAATATGGCCGGGCGCGGCACGGACATCAAGCTTGGTCCCGGCGTGGTTTGGGTGGATCGAGCCGTTCTGGAAAGCGGAACCCGGCTCTCCGACAAGGTGGAAGAGGGCAAAACCCTGCGCCACCTGCTGGAGGAACGTCCGTGCGGCCTTTATGTCATCGGCAGCGAGCGCCATGAATCCCGCCGCATCGACCGCCAGCTACGCGGCCGTTGCGCCCGCCAGGGGGATCCGGGCATGTCTCGTTTCTTTGTCTCGCTGGAGGATGATTTGATGCGCCTCTTCGGTAGCGACCGCATTTCCGGCATCATGGCGCGGCTGGGCATCCAGGAAGGTGAAGTGCTGGAACACCGGTGGCTGAACCGCTCCATCGAAACCGCCCAGCGCCGCGTGGAACAGCAGAACTTCAGCATCCGCAAACGGACGCTGGAATACGATGATGTGATGAACAAGCAACGCGAGATCATCTATGGATTCCGTAGCCAGATCGTCGCCACCGACCAAGTGCGCGATCATCTGCTGGATGTGGTCCATGACGTGATTGCGGGCCGCTCGGAGGATTTGGCGGACGACGAGGAAAGCCTTGACGCATTCGCCGCGTGGGTCAACAGCCAGTTCCCCGTTGGCTTCCGTGTGGACCAGGTGCTCCGGAAGGAAAACCGTCGTGGTGGCATTGATGGCGGGGCCACCGCCAAAGCCGTCTACCAGCTGGTGGAAAAGGCCTACGAAGACAAATGCCGTCTGGAAGACCCCGCCCAGATCAATTCCATGGAGCGCTTCATCATGTTGAACGCCGTGGATACGCAATGGCAGGAATACCTGCGCAATATGGATACCCTCCGGCAGGGCGTGGGACTGCGGGCCTATGGACAGCGCGATCCCTTGGTGGAATACAAAAATGAGGCCTATGCCCTCTTCGCCGACTTGATGGACCGGATCAAAGGGGAGATCGCCAACCGGATGTTTCGTTCCACCACGGCCCCCCGGGCCTATCAACAGTTTTTGAGTGATTTGCACCGGATGGCTCAGGCCCAGCACGTGGAAAGCGCGCCGTTGGCCGGTGGGCACGCCGCGGTGTCCGGTTCCGGGGGCCGGGGGCCGGTCCATTCGGGTGCCGAAGCGGCTATGAATGCCGCCTTGTCTTCCGCCAAGCCGGTGGTGAGGGATGCGCCCAAAGTGGGCCGAAACGATCCATGCCCCTGCGGTAGCGGAAAAAAGTATAAAAAATGTTGCGGAAAAGACGTTTAGTATGGATGAACCGATTATATTGACGGAGTCTCAGCATCCCCTGCGGCGGAGCATGCTCTCCTGGGAAGCCCTGCGCGTGTTGACGCGTTTGGATGAAGCGGGCTACAAAGGCTATTTGTGCGGTGGCGGCGTCCGCGACCTGCTGCTTGGGCGGGAGCCAAAGGATTATGATGTCGCCACGGATGCCCATCCCGAGGAAATCAAAAAACTTTTCAAGAACTGCCGGATCATCGGGCGCCGCTTCAAGCTGGCCCATATTTTTTTCAGGGACACCATCATTGAAACCGCCACCTTCCGGGCCTTGCTGGATACCCCTCCACCCGAGGCCGAAGAGGTGCCGTTGCCCACTCGCCGGAACACCGATGTGCCGGATCCAACCTTTGCCACCCGCGGCGGAGTGATTGTCCGGGACAATGTCTACGGCACGCCGGAGGAAGATGCCAAGCGTCGGGACTTCACCATCAACGGCTTGTTCTACGACATTGCCGACGGTAGCATCATTGATTACGTTGGCGGCCTGAAGGATCTGGAGCATCGCGTGCTTCGGGTCATCGGAGATCCCGCCACCCGTTATCACGAAGACCCCGTCCGGATGGTTCGTGCCGTTCGGATTGCCTCCCAGCTGGATTTTGAGATCGAGCATCGTGCCCGCGAGCAAATCATGAACATGTGTGGTGAGTTGCAGTCCGCCTCCCGCGAGCGCATGTATGAGGAAATGCTCAAAATCTTCAACTGCGGGTGTGCGCAGAAGATCTTCGACCGCTCCTGGAGGAAGGGGTTGTTTCAGACGATTTATCCGGCCTTTTCCGCCTGGTTGCAGACGGAGGCCGGAAAAGCCCGGGGTCTTCCCTGGGTGAAAAAGGCACTCAAGCAGTTTGACGTCTGGAAGAAGGCCGGCCTCAAGCCCATGCCAGCCCTGCAGCATGCTCTCCTGTTCGGGCCGTATATGGAGTGTTTGGTTTCGGCTATGTCCGAGGAGGGGGTGCCAGCGTTCGAGGCGACCGTTCAGGCCACCGCAGATGTGTTGCGGGACAAAACCAATCTCACCCAGATTCCCAAAGCCGTGGTGTTTGACGTGGAACGAATCCTCGGCCTACAGGTTCAAATGAGGAAATCTTCCGGACAGAGCAAATACGCCTCCCGCCTGCGCCGCCGCAAAGGGTTCGATGAAGCTCTGGTTTATCTGAAGTTTGCCAGCGGCCTGGATGCTTCCCGCAAGGAGCTGCTCGCCCGCTGGATGGCTCTGGCGGATTAGCCTTCGTCCCGGCGTTCACTCCGGAGGGAATGCCCAGGGCCCTGCGCAAGGAACCGGCCCACGCTTTGGAGCTTTTGCTCCATTTCCCGCAGAACCGCTTCCATTCCCCGGTCCACGCCCGGCTTGCCCGGATAAAGCTGGTAATGGGTGCGATAGGCAAGGGGAGTGGCATTCGGCATGAACACATTGGCGCCCCGTTGCAGGGCGAGGAACCGGCCGGTTGGAAACAGGACATCAAAGGCGGTGGTGGCCGGGATGTGGGCATCGGGATTCATCAGGCGCAGTACCGCCAGCACTTTAAAAAACAAGTCCGGATGCGCGGCATGGATATTAGCCCGCCCAGCCAGCGGCGTATCCGGATGGGGGATGAACGGCCCGAAGCCGATCATGTCCAGATCCAGACTCTGGCAAAGCAGGATGTTGTCCACAAGGGTTTCCATGGTTTCTCCCGGTAGGCCGACCATAAAGCCGCTTCCGGTTTGTACGCCCGCCGCCTTCAACTCCCGCAGGCATTGGAGGCGGTCCTGTAGCGTGCCATTCGGATGGAGATGGGCGAACAGGGCGGGATCCGATGTTTCAAACCGGAGAAGGTAGCGGTCCATTCCGGCTGCCCGCCAGGCGGCATAGACTTCCCGCGGGCGGTTTCCGACGGAGAGGGTGAGGGCCAGATGGGGGAGCTCGGTTTTCACCTGCCGCACCCATGCGGTGATTTCTTCGTCGGAATCTCCGGGGGATTCCCCGGATTGCAAAACCAGTGTGCCGATGGCGGGAACCGTTGCCAGGGAATGGGCCACCGCCAGAATTTCCCCCGGCGTCATTCGGTAGCGGATGGGCCGGGAATTGGAGGCCCGGATGCCGCAATACAGGCAATCGTTGGCGCACCGGTTGGAAAATTCCAGGATGGCCCGAATGGGGACGCCGTCTCCGCATGATTGCCGACGCACGTCATCCGCTTGCCGATATAAGGCCTCCATCTCCTCCCCCTGTGCGGAAAGCAGGTCCACCAAATCGGAACGGCTATAGGCGGGCGGTTTCATGCGGCCAAGATATCGCATTTCTGTCGAATGAACAGATGGCCGGTGCAAGGAAGACCGGACGGGACGTATAACACCATTTATTTTCTCCTACCGCTTGGGAAGGAAGTCGTCATAGCGGCCGGCCCGGCTAACGGGCGGCAGGGGGGGCTTTTCCTCCGGCGGTCGGTTCCGTTTGAGGATGCCCCAGATCAGGAAGGCCGTTATTCCACCGCCGACGGAAATCAGGGTGAAGAGGGTGCCCTTCCACATCTCCTCAAGCGCCAGATTGTCATAGCCGATCACCACCAGAAAATAAATCCACAGGCCCAACAGAATGCCGAAGATGCCCTGCCACCAGTTCTTGGGGTTCGGGAAGGCGCTGATGGCGCCGGCAAGCAACAGCATGGGGATATAGACCCATAAGTTCCCATTCCACGGCTCCTTGATGCCCGTGAAGAGGGGGGAAAGAAGCCAGAGAATGACGCCCATGAAAAGTCCAACCACCGTGTTTGCTGTATGCATGCTGTTTCCTGGGTGAATGTAAAAACGAAAGAAGGCTAGATGGCCTCCAGTGCCTGATCGATGTCCGCGAGGATGTCGTCGATATGTTCAATCCCGACGGAAAAACGAATGAGGTCCGGCGTGATGCCACTTGCCGCCAGCTGCTCGTCCGTCAGCTGTCGGTGGGTTGTGCCCGCCGGGTGCAGAACGGAGGTCCGTGCATCCGCCACGTGGGTGACGATGGCGGCCAGCTTCAACCCATCCATGAAACGAACCGCCGCCTCACGCCCCGCCTTCATCCGGAAGGAAATGACGCCACAGGCCCCGTCGGGCAGGTATTTCTTCGCCAGCGCATGGAACGGGTTGCTTTCCAGGCCCGGATACTGGACGGAGAGAATGGCCGGGTGCGCCTCCAGATGGCGGGCCACCGCCAACGCGTTCCGGCCGTGCTGGTGCATGCGTAGCGGGAGGGTTTCCAGGCCCAAATTCAGAATGTAGGCGGAAAAGGGGCTCTGGACGGCGCCGATGTCGCGCAACAATTGGGCGCGGGCTTTGGCGAGATAGGCGAGGGATCCGAATTTTTCCGTATAGACCAAGCCATGGTAGCTCGGATCCGGTTCGCACAGGCTCGGGAAACGCCCGTTGGTCCAATCAAACGTTCCGCCGTCGATGAGCCCCCCGCCCATGCTTTGGGCGTGGCCGTCCATATATTTGGTGGTGGAATGAATCACAATGTCCGCCCCCCATTCCAACGGGCGGCATAGGATGGGAGTGGGGAAGGTGTTGTCCACAATCAGGGGCACGCCGTGGGCATGGGCCATCCTCGCCAGCCGTTCGAGATCCGCCACTTTCAGGGAGGGATTGGACAGTGTTTCGACAAAGAACAACTTGGTCGTGGGGCGGAACGCCTTCGCCAGCTCCTCATCGCTCGCCGACGGATCCACAAAGGTGAAATCAATACCCATTTTCTGCATGGTGACGGCGAACAAATTAAACGTGCCGCCGTAGATGGCCGTGGAGCTCACCACGTGGCTGCCCGCTTCGCAGATGTTCAGGACCGCATAAAAAGTCGCCGCTTGGCCGGAAGCCGTCAACAGGGCGCCTGCGCCTCCTTCCAAATCCGCCAGCTTGCGTTCCACGCATTCCAATGTGGGGTTGCTCAACCGGGTGTAAAAATGGCCGGTGGCATCAAAATCAAACAGCCGCCCCATATAATCGGCGGAATCATACTTGAAGGTTGTGCTTTGAAAAATCGGCAGGACGAGGGGGTCGCCGTTTTTCGGTTGCCAGCCGCCCTGGACGCATCGAGTTTCGATATGTGTTTTTGGATTCATTGTGGTTCTTCTTGAAATCAAAGCCGAATTAAACTGATTCACCCGGCGGTTGGAAAGCCTGAAAAATTCCGCCGCAGCATAGGGAACGCCGACGGGAGGTTTCCCACCCCATCCAAAGGGGCGTGGCTTCGCCGGCGGGATGGCGCTCTTCGGGCGGAACGGATGGCGTGGGAAGGACCGAAAGGGGAAACGCATTCGCCCCGCAGGAAGAACACATAGGTGGGCGCGGAATGTGCTTGGAACTTTTTCCTCTTGTTTTCATCCGGGGTTTGTTAAAAAGGCCGAGAGATGACAACCCCCGCTTCCATTCGCCTCCTGCCGGACCATGTGATCAACCAGATTGCAGCGGGGGAAGTCGTGGACCGTCCGGCCTCCGTCATGAAGGAACTGCTGGAAAACGCGCTGGATGCCGGGGCGACACATATTGAGGTGGACGTGGTGGATGGCGGTCGGCGGCTGGTCCGCATTGTGGACAACGGCAGCGGCATGGACCGTGAAAACGCCCTCTTGTCCATTGAGCGGCACGCCACCAGCAAGCTACGCGAGCTGAAGGACTTGGACACCATCGGTACCCTAGGTTTTCGAGGAGAAGCGTTGGCCGCGATTGCCTCCGTTTCGCAGTTCACGCTGGTGACGCAGCCGGAAGGCGCGGCGGCGGGGACGGAAATCCTGATGTTCGGCGGGAAGCTTCAGGATGTGCGGGATGCCGGCGCCCCAAAAGGGACGGATGTGGCCGTTCGCAACCTCTTTTTCAATGTCCCGGCCCGGCGCAAATTCTTGCGTTCGGCCCCAACGGAATTCACCCATATCCGGCAGACCTTCCTCCTGGAAGCCTTGTCCCATGTGGAAGTGGAGTTTGTCCTGCGGGCCGATGAGACGGAGGTGTACCGCCTACCGTCGGCGGCTGATCTGACGGACCGCATTCGGGACATCTATGGCGGGGATATGGTGGGACATCTCCGGCCGATGAATTTTGGCAACGGTGTGGTGGAGGTCGGCGGCTATGCCGGGGCGCCGCCCTTCAGCCGGATGGACCGGGAATGGCAGGTGGTTTTCATCAATGGCCGTCCGGCAAGTTCGCCGGTGGTCAATTTTGCCATCCAGAGCGCCTACCGGGATGTGCTGCCGGGCGGACGTTATGCGCCGCTGTTTTTGAACATTCAGGTGCCGCCGGAGATGGTGGACGTGAACATCCACCCCGCCAAAAAAGAAGTCCGCTTCCGTCGCCCCACGGAAGTGCGCGATGTCATCGTCGAAGCCATCCGGCTGGCGATTGTGGGAACAGCGCCCGCTACGGCCAAGCGCGGCATGCCTCCGCGCTCGTCGGCGGGGGCGTCCAATACGGCTGTATCGGCTCCGCCTCCTCCATCGGCTCCCGTCGCCCCTCCCGTTGTGGCGGGCGCGCCGGGGATGCAACGGCAGGCGGATTTGTCGTTTGCTCCGCCGGTGCCTCCCCCTTCGCCTTCTCCGCCGGGGGCCGTAGCCGTCGCATCCTCCAGCGCCCCGTGGAGGGATTACCGCCTTCTCGGGCGGGTGGGCGGCTTGTATGTGGTGTTGGAAACGGCGGAAGGTCTGGTTTTGCTCGACCCCCGATCCGCCCATGAACGCGTGCTCTACGAGCGGTTTCTGCATGGGCTGGAGGAAGGGCGGGTTCCTTCCCAAGGCCTGCTGAAGCCGGTTCCGGCGGCGCTTTCGCCCGCCCAGATGACCGCTGTGCGCAAACACCTTCCCCTTCTGCGCCAACTGGGCTTCGGCATGGAGGAATTCGGTGGCGACACGGTGTTGCTGGATGCCCTTCCGGTATGGCTGGCGGATGTGGAACCGGCCGCCTTGGTGTCCGATCTGGCCGATGGGCTGCTACAGGGCGCTCGCCCCTCCGCCCAGGAATGGGCCAAGCCGTTTCTGGCGGATCTGTCCGGTCGGCAGGCCGTGGCCCTTCGCCGCGAGCTGGCCGATCCGGAACTGCACGCCTTGATCCGGGACCTGTCCCGGACGGACATGCCCTACACCTCCCCGGCGGGAAAGCCGACGGTGGTCCTGATTGGCCTGCGGGAGCTGAACCGGAAATTCGCTCGGGAATAAAACAGGTTTGCCTTGCGTTTCCGTAGAGGGACGATACGCTTCCCGGGAAGAAGAGGCATCCGGAAAGGGTTTCCACCGTGTGGAACTTTTTTTTCCATGGTGTGGAAAAGATGAGAGGGTGAAAAGCATGAATTGGAAATGGAAGTGTTGGGCGCTGGTCTTGGTGGGAGTCTTGCTGGCCACGCCGGGCTTCGGCCTGCCGTCGATTGCGCATGACCCCATCCGTTCGGCGGTGAAGGGTCAGCCGCTGGGGGTGCGTGCCACCGTGCACGATGCCTCGGCGCGGGTGGAGGCGGTTTCCTTGTTTTATGCGGCTTCGCGAGGTATGACGCCGTTTCGCACGGCCATGACGAGTTCCGGCGCAGGCATCTGGTACGGCACCATTCCGGGGCATATGATCGGCCCGGGGGAGACCCTGTATTACTACATTCAGGCGGAAAATGCCGATGGCGAAACCCGGGAGACGGCCTGGATGGAAGTGAAGGCCGTGGATGCGGGAACCGCGCCGGCGGATATTCCGTCGGCGAGCGAGGTGGGGCGGCAGGCGGAGCGCGAAGCCGTTCCGCGCCGCGTGGCGGTCGCCCCGTCAACAGGGCGGCCGGAGGGGACGGCTTCGGCGGCGGCGGGGAATGCCGACGCCAAGGGGAAATACTGGGTGCCGCTGGGCATCATCGTGGGCGGGGCGGTGGCCATTGGGGGCGCGGTGGCCATTGCCGACGGCGGCGGAGGAGGAGGCGGGGGGGGCAACCCCGCCGTCACCAACGACAATTTCGGCGGTAATTTCAGTATGTGCTTCGAGCCGTCTGCGGCGGCGGCGAATGCGGCGGCGGCGGAGCCGGGGGAGACCATGGCCTGCGAGAGCGGCTTGGTGAATGTGTATGTCCGGGATGGAACGGTCCAGGTGGTGGGGGTGTGGGGCTCCGAGATTTTGACCACCTCGTTGAACGGGCGCACGTTTTCCGCCGTGGGCAATGTGTCGGCATGGAATGCGTTTCCAGCGTCCTATTTGATTGTGTCGGGTGAAATCAACGCAAATGCCTGCACGGCGCGCCTCGACGGATATTCCCGGGATGCCGCCCGGCCCGGGAATCTAAGCGGGCGCATTGAAACCAGCAGGAGATAGAGCATGACATCGTTTTTGGAATTGGCGGAGAAGCGGCGTAGCGTACGGGCCTATAAGCCGAATGTCGTGCCGGGGGCGTTGGTGAACCAAGTGCTGGAGGCGGGCCGTCTGGCGCCCTCTGCCTGCAACAAGCAGCCGTGGCGATTCATTGTGGTGAAGGATGAGGCCATCCGGCGTTCTCTGGGGACGGCCTATGCGCGGGAATGGTTTTGGAAGGCTCCGGTGATCCTGGCGGTGTGCATTCTGCCCGGCGATGCCTGGACCCGCCCGCATGACGGCCGGAATTATGCCGCTGTGGATGGCGCGATTGCCATGGACCATATCACGCTGGCCGCCGCGGACGTGGGGTTGGGCACATGTTGGATCGGCGCCTTCGACCCGGCTGTGGTCCGGGACGTGTTGAACCTGCCCGACGGTGTGGCGGTCGTCGGCATGACGCCGCTGGGTTTTCCCGATACGGAGCCGTCCCCCCGGGTGCGTTCCCGCCGACCCTTGGCGGAAACCGTGATGCAGGAACGCTGGGGATAGGGTAGTGTGTCCCAAAAAGGGATGCAAATGGCGACGTTTGAACTGATCTCAGGATATCAACCGACGGGCGACCAGCCGGAAGCGATTGCCGAGCTGGTGAAGGGCTTCCGGACGGGCCGCCGGTTTTGTGCGCTCGAAGGCGTGACGGGTAGCGGGAAGACCTTCACCATGGCGAATGTGATCCGGGAAATGGGCCGTCCGACGCTGGTGATTTCCCACAACAAGACGCTGGCCGCCCAGCTCTATTCGGAGCTGAAGGAGTTCTTTCCGAAGAATGCGGTGGAATACTTCGTGAGCTATTACGATTATTACCAGCCGGAGGCCTATCTTCCTCAGACGGATACGTATATTGAAAAGGATGCGAGCACCAATGAGGAAATCGAGCGGCTCCGCCTGGCGGCGACGGATGCGCTGATCAACCGGGAAGATGTGATCATCGTGGCCTCCGTCTCCTGCATCTACGGCCTGGGCTCGCCGGAAGATTACCGAAACATGATGCTGGCCCTCCATCCGGGGGATGAAATCAGCCGGGAAACGCTCATGCAACGGCTGGTGAGCGTTCAATATTCGCGCAACGACATCGCCATGCTCCCGGGCACCTTCCGCGCCCGTGGGGATACACTGGATATTTTCCCTTCCTACAGCACGGAAGGCCTCCGGGTGGTGTTTTTCGGGGATACGATTGAGAGCTTGCGGAAGCTGGAACCGCTGACGGGCCACCTGAAGGAGGAATATGCCTATGCCTCCATCTCCCCGGCCAAGCATTTTGTGATGCCCGCAGAAAAAATCCCTCCGGCGATTGATCGGATTTTGGCCGAAATGCAGACGCGGGTTTCGGAACTGGAAAAACAGAACAAGCTACTGGAGGCCCAGCGCCTCCAGATGCGCACGACGTATGATATGGAGATGTTGCGTGAATTGGGATATTGCTCCGGCATTGAAAACTATTCCCGCCCTCTCTCCGGCCGCCCGCCCGGCGCCCGCCCGCAGACCCTGATGGATTTCTTTCCGCCGGGTTTTCTCACGGTGATTGACGAGTCGCATGTGTCTCTGCCGCAGATTCGCGGAATGTTCAATGGCGACCAGGCCCGAAAGCGGACGCTGGTGGAGCATGGCTTCCGGTTGCCGTCGGCCATGGACAACCGGCCCATGAGCTATGAGGAGTTCATGGGCAAGACGGAGCAAATCCTCTTCACGTCCGCCACGCCGGGCCCGCTGGAACTCAGTCTGGCCGGCAAGCCGGTCAAACAGGTGATCCGTCCAACGGGCATTCTGGACCCGGTGGTGGAGGTCCGGCCGCTCAAGGCTCAGGTGGACGATTTGATTGAAGAGATCCGGCAGTGCGCCGAGCGCCATGAACGTGTGCTGGTGACCACCCTGACCAAGAAGACGGCGGAGGATTTGTCCGCCTATCTGCAGAACATCGGGGTGCGCTCCAAATACCTGCACTCCGACATTACCGCGTTGGACCGGGTGGCGATTCTTCGCGGTCTCCGGAAGGCCGATTTCGACTGCCTGATCGGCATCAACCTGCTTCGCGAAGGGTTGGACCTTCCTGAAGTGGCGCTGGTGGCCGTGCTGGATGCGGACAAGGAGGGTTTTCTGCGCAGTGAAACCTCCTTGATCCAGACGGCGGGCCGAGCCGCACGCCATCTGGAGGGCCGGGTGATCCTCTATGCTGACCACATCACGGATTCCATGGGCCGGATGATGGAATTGACGGCCGGACGCCGACGCATCCAGGAAGAGTACAATCGAGCGCACGGCATCACGCCGAGCAAAATCGAAAAAGCCATCCGGGAGGATTTGGCTCAAGGGGAAAAAGCCCGCAAAACGGAGGAATATATCGTCCGGGAAGGCGGGGGGGATTATGATGTGCTCACCGTCATGGCTGAAATGGAACGGGAAATGACGGAAGCGGCCGACGCGATGGAGTTTGAACGGGCCGCCTTGCTTCGCGACCAAATTTATGAATTGAAGCAGGCGGAAAATCCGTTCAAGGGAACGATTCAAGAGAAACCGCGCAAGAAATCGTCCACCTATCCCCGTGGAAAAGGCAAGCGCCCGCCGTGGGAAAAGAAGGACAAGATGAAAAAGCGGAAACGGCAATAGACGCATCCCGCCCTTTCTTCCTAGCAGAGCTTTTCATGGCGCTTTCCCGTTTCGGCCTTCTTTTGGGGGATGGAAATGCACCAAACCGGGAGGAAGAAAAAAAATCAAGTAAATCGTTTTACTTCTTGGAATCTTTCTATCTTCTTCCTGTATGGGGGAATGCGACGGTTCCCGGCGCTCAAAAACACATTTATGCAGAAAAAAAAGGGAAAATAGGACTTGCATTCAGGCGGCAGATCAATAGAGTTCGCGCAAATTTTTATCCCTTTCGATATAAAAAGGGGACAGATATGAATAAAACGAGGCTCTGGTGGAACGGAGCAAGGAGTGATACGAAATGAAGCAAGTGAAGAAAACTGCAGTGAAAAAGAGCGTCCCTGCCGCAAAAGCGGCCCCGAAGGCGGCCCAGAAGGTTGCCCCGATGAAAAAAATGGACGAAAAGAAGGCCTCTGCCGCCCCGAAGGCGGCGGTCAAGAAGCCCGCGGTGAAAAAGGCCGCCCCCAAGGCTACTCCCAAGGCCGCCGCCAAGAAGCCGGTGGACCTCTCTCCGGAAGAACGCTATCGCATGGTGGAGGAAGCCGCGTATTTCATCGCGGAGCGCCATGGATTCAATGGCGACACAATCTATTTCTGGACGTTGGCAGAAGCCGAGATCCGCGACCAAATGAAATAGCGTAATCCTTTCTCTATTAAAGAGAAATGAAGGAGCCGCGGAAGATTTTTCCGCGGCTTTTCCTTTGTCTTTCCGGGCGGGGGTGGGATAAAGTGA
>JAISGX010000116.1 GCA_031262805.1 Verrucomicrobiota bacterium
CACCACCGGTAGCGCCTGCGACTGCCCCAACTATCCCCAGCGCCTAGCCAGCCTCATCGGCAAAACCGTTTACAACGAAGGCCGGGGTGGTAGCCAAGCCATCCGGAGTGTGGACAAGACCAAGGAAGTCATCGACGAGCACAAGGCCGGTTTCATGCTCCTGCTCTACGGCATCAACGACGTCATCCACAGCCGGAATACCGACAGCATCCTGAAGGCGCTGGAGAGCATGGTTCAAATCTGCAAGGACAACAACGTCGTTGCCGTGATCTCCACCTATCCGGTTCCCATCTGGGGGCACAGGATTTTCGCCGCAGGCACGGTGCGGCTCAATGAAGGCATCCGGCAGCTTGCCCGAGCGCACGGCATCCGGTGCGTGGATTTGGAATACGAATTTTCAAACGGGAGGGATCCCGCCAACGCCAACCTCCCCCGGGCGGATGAATCCCTCTATGATCCGGACGGCCTGCACCCCAATGATGCCGGCACCCAGATCATCGCCATGGCGTTTGCCGACTTGTTCTGAGTTTTTCCACACGCTGGAAACTTTTTTTCCACCGTGTGGAAACGAATCAGGTGGTCCGCAGGATCTGAAAGGCCAGATTTCGAGGATGGGGGTCCAAGTCCGCATGATGTTCCAGCAAGCCGCCGAATACATCGCGGATTTCCACAAATACCCGTTCCGGGATGGAAGCGGGCATGTGTTCGCCCCCCATGAGGCGGATGGCCTCCAAGGTGGCGCCGGAAATCGGTAACCCCCGTCCCTCTCCGGCACAGGCCAAGCACAACAGACTGCCGGCGGCGGCATTCAACCGGGCGGACGCACCATCCGGCAGCCGGGTTCCGCATTTTCCGCAATGCGTCCAGCCGGGGGCCAAACCGAGCTCCCGCAGGAGGTGGAGTTCAAAGCGCAGAATAAACGCAGGTCCCGGCGTGCGGGAAGCGAGGGAATCCAGCGTCTCCTCCAGCAATCGGTACAAGCCGAGCGCCGCGCCGCCGAAGGGAACGGCGCGGTCTATGGCACCGGCGGCATAGGATGCCACGGCGCAGGCCCGCCAATCCGTCCGCAGGCCCGGACGGGCGTCCAGTGGGGCGCATTCCTTCAAAATATGGAGGCTCCGGGCATAGAACAAAATTTCGCAGGTATAGAAACTGTCGTATTGCCCCAGAAAGGGGCTTTTTCCGCGCTGGCTCCCTTTGACCAGAGTGGCCAGCTTTCCATAGTCCGGCGAGAGCCAAACCACGATCCGGGAGGTGTTCCCGAACGGATACATCCGGAGCACAAGGGCCTGGTCTTTCAAGATCATGACGCCACAAGGCCTGCATAGGCGGCGGGGGCGGCATCCAGCCAAGCGGTTTCACGGCGGCGCATGGTGCGCCGCCTGGACGGGGTGTCATCTTCGTGCCCCGCCAAGTGGTCGATGCCATGGGCAAGATATAACGCCAGCTCCCGTTCCACGCCCCCGGCGCGGTGCGCCCCCTCCTGAGCGGCGCGTTCCACATTCAGGATGATTTCCGCGGTGGAGGGGCACACACCGGGAATGGCGGCATACGACAGAGAAATCACATCCGTCTGGATGCGTTGACCAAAGCAGCGTTCCTTGTATTCCGGCATGCCGACATCATCCGTCAACACCAGCGCAAGGTTACTGAAGGGCGCCGGTCCGTCCTCAGGAGGAAAGGCCCGGACCACCAAGGATTTCGCGAGCTTCCGTAGAACCGGCGGGCGCAGGCGCAGATGCCGCTGGTTGTTGTGCAACATAATCTTCACGGGGATATGGATTCCTTCCATGCAACGTATTCGTCAGTGAGAAAATCAGGGATTCCCGGACCGTATTGAGTTCCTCCATCGTGATCGGACAATGGTCAAACTGGCCGTCCAGAAGTTTGTCCCGTAGCAAGGTTTCCACCATTTCGGCAATGCGGTTGGGGGTGGCCTTCTCCAGCGAGCGGGAGGCGGCCTCCACGGTGTCCGCCATCATCAGGATCGCCTGCTCGCGCGTCCATGGCCGTGGGCCGTCATAACGGAAACTGTGCTCTAAACCCGGATCTTCGGGCATACCGGCTTCCTTGAGGGCCTGTTTGGCGAGCTGATAGAAATATGACGTGAGCGTGGTGCCGTGGTGCGTGCGGATGCCGTCGCGAACGAGTGTGGGCAGGTTGTGGCGTTTGGCGAGGGTGACGCCTTCCTTGACATGAGACTGGATGATCAAGGCGCTCATGCTCGGCGAGAGGTTGTCGTGGGGATTCTCCCCGCCGCGCTGGTTTTCGGAAAAGAATTCCGGCTTGGCCAATTTGCCGGCATCATGAAAATACGCACAGACCGCCACCTGAAGGCCATCGGCCCCGATGCGGTCGGCGGCGGCCTGCCCGATGGCCGCCACCATCAAGCTGTGGTGATAGGTGCCCGGCGCCTCCAGCGCGAGGCGCTTCAACAGCGGATGGGCCATGTCGGAAAGCTCCAGCAGGGAAATATCCGTGGTGTGCCGGAACATCCACTCCATCAGGGGAAGCAGGAGCGTGGCGAGAATGGCGGCCAACACACCGCTGGCCATACCGCCGAGCACCTGTCGGAGGAAGGTGCTAGGAAGATGCTGATACATCACCGCCAGGGCTAGGGCCATTACGGCATTCACCAGTCCAACGGCCAACCCGGCACGCATGACTTGGGAGCGTTTGCGGACATTCCGTAGCATGATGGTGGCCATGACGGAGCCGCCAAGCCCCAGCAAAAGAAATTCAAAGCTCCTGTCGAACAATAGCGAGGCCGACAAACTGACCCACAGCCCGGTTGCCAGAGCGGCGGAGGGGCCTGCCATCAGGGCGGCAATCATGGTGGTCAGCGTCAGGGGAATGGCATAGGGCCCCATCCAGGGGGGCATCCAATTCAGCGTGACGGTCACATAGTGATATAGGCTCTCCATGCCGATGGCCAGCAAGGCCAGCAGAATCAGTAGCCATTTGCGGCGGGCTTTGGTGTAGGCATTGGGCTGGGTGCTCCGGAGCCAGCCCACGCACACCACCAGCACGATCAGTAGCAACGCATAATCCCCCAAGCGCTTCATGATGCGGTCGAGGGGCGACTCCAGTTCCACCAAATACCGGTTGTAGGCCGTGATCAGTTCCACTGTCTGGGCCAGCACCGGCGTGCGCTCTTCCATCAAGGTGGTGCCGGGACGGACGGTCATCATGATGGGTTCCACACTGCGGGCCGCCACGGTCTGGCGGTTTTGGGTGACGGAATCGTTGTAGACCAGATTGGGCTGGAGGGTGGCTTCCGCCAGTTTGCGCAAGACCTTTTTTGTCGCCAGAATCCCCGCCGTCTCCTCCAAGCCAGCCCTAGCGTCCTCGACAAACCGCTCCTGGGCAAGGGAGAGAGAAGGCAAATCCTCCACCTTCACATTGCGCGACGCCGCGTCGTCCTCCGCGACGGGCATGATATCCACGATGGAACCGGCCGCGAGGCCGCGAAACTCCCGCTCGTGTTCCTTTTCGGGCACAATGCCTTCCGACCAGACGGCATCCAACGCACGTTTTAACAAATCCACCGTCTCGCTCTCGCGGCCGGCCGGAAACAAGGCTTCGATCTCCTCCGCCGTCAGGGGCACCCCAACGGGTTCCGCCGTTCGATCCAGCTCCGCCGCCACCGTGGCCTTCATGCCGTTGTGTTCAGCATCTTCCCCTTCCTCCGTCCGGGCATTCACCGTGTGCAGGGTGAGCGCCTGGCTGGCCATCTGGTCGAAGAGGCGCCATCCGGCATGCAGGGCCCCGGTTTCAATTCGAAAAACCGGCACGACGGATTCCATGGCTTTGCGCCGTGCCAGCTCCGTGGCGGGCACATTCACCGCCGGAAATTCCACCGAAGCCACCACGGTGGCGGGTGCCCGCTGGCCCACGGCCAGATTGGCATAGCGCTGGGGCCCACCCAAATTGATGAACACCACGCCGAGCGCCCAGAGGGCCAGAATCAGCAACACATTGCCGATGAAGTTCCAACCCCGCCAAGTGGGCCACCGGAAGACGGCCAATCGAGCGCGCCACCCTCTTCGCGATGTTTGTGTGGATAAATAACCCATTATGGGACTCCTTGCTTGTTGCCGTTTTCCCGATCTTTATACGCATCAATAATCCGTTGGACCAGTGGATGGCGGACCACGTCGGCCGCCGTCAAGCGCACCACGCCCACCCCCGGCACCTTTCGCAACAAATATTCCGCTTCCAGCAGACCCGGCATTTTATGGGGCGGCAGGTCCACCTGCGTCAGGTCTCCGTTGACCACCGCCTTGGAGCCAAAGCCCAGACGGGTCAAGAACATCAACATCTGCTCCCGGGTGGTGTTCTGGGCTTCATCAAGGATGATAAAAGCGCGGTTGAGCGTACGCCCGCGCATATACGCCAAGGGGGCCACCTCGATTATGCCGCGCTCGACTAGGCCGGGCACTTCGTCCGGCGGCATCATCTCATTGAGGGCATCATACAGCGGGCGCAGATACGGGAGAATTTTCTGCTGTAGGTCACCGGGCAGGAAGCCAAGGGCTTCCCCGGCCTCCACCGCCGGACGGGTGAGGATGATTTTCGACACATCGTTCTTCTGCAGGGCCGAGACGGCCATCGCCATGGCCAGCCAAGTCTTGCCGGTTCCCGCCGGGCCCAAGCCGATGGTCAGCTCGTGCTGTCGAATGACATTCAAAAATTCCGCCTGGCCGAAAGTGCGGGGAAACACCGGTGCGCGGCCGGGAGCCACATCGATGCGCAGGCCGAGCAATTTGTCCACTTCTTCGCCCCTGCCCTCGGCAAACGCCCGGCGGGCATAATCCACGGTGTGGCGGTTGAGGAACATACCGGCATTGCGGGCGCGGAGCAACCCCGCCACAAACGAGGCCGCCAAGGCCACCTTGTCCACCGGCCCCTCCAGTTTCAGCCATAGATCGCGGGATACGGCCTGTATGCCAAAGGTTTCCTCCCATTGCGACAGATATTCCTCCTGGCGGCCGGTGACATCCTGCGCTTCGCGCGCATTATCAAAATGAATGGTTTTTTCCGCCATAATCGGGTCCGAACACCGTCCGAAACCTCATTCTCCTTTTTGAATTTCCGCCAAGGCCTTCCGCAAAGCTCCCGCCGTTTCCTCGAGCGCCTGGGGGACCACCCGTACATGTCCGATCACCGGCATGAAATTGGCGTCTCCCTCCCAGCGCGGCACCACATGCATATGCAGGTGGTCCTTCAAGCCGGCGCCGGCCGCCGAACCTTGGTTAATGCCCATATTGAAGCCCTGGGGGTGCATCACCCGCTCCAGCAGGCGCTGGCCCAGGCAGGTCAGCGCCATCAATTCCTTCATTTCCTCTTCCGTCAAGGCATCCAACGCTCCGATATGCCGGAAGGGCGCCGCCAACAAATGGCCGCTTGTGTATGGATAGCGGTTCATCAAGAGGAGGCCGAAACGGCCCCGATGGATCACCAGATTTTCTTCACCCTTTTCGGGTCCCTCCCGGACAATCCGGCACAAAAAACAGGCCTCCTCCTTCGGCGAACGGATAAACTCCATACGCCAAGGGGCCCATAACTGTTGGATGGACGGATATATACTCACCACCCCGAACAGTACCACATTTTTCCCTAAAAAACAGCAAAAACCTTTCGTTGGCCTAGCGGCCCTGGGCGTATTCCCCAACAGTTCCAGCCGTGCAGGGAACGGCAACCGCACAGTCCGTTAGAAAACACCCGCAGGTGGAACAATCCGACCTCCTCCCCTAGGGGCGAGCCGTTTAGCGCCCATAAGCACCCCATCCCGGCGCTACTCCCAAGCCCCCCTTCGAACAAACAAGCGTGCGGGGTGAAAGGATGATCGGACAGCCTATCTCATCGTTTTCTCAGGATACGTAGACCAGCACCAACCCGGCCCAAATTTTTGAAAAGTGCGAAAACGAGAAA
>JAISGX010000008.1 GCA_031262805.1 Verrucomicrobiota bacterium
AATGGCCACCCGGGCTTCTTCTCCCAGGCGGTGGGCCACTTTGGTCAGTTCTTTACGACGCTCTTCGCTCAGCTCTGGGATGGGGACCCGGATAAGGCGGCCGTCATTCAAAGGCGTCACGCCGATGTTGGCCGCCAAAATGGCCTTTTCAATGGCGGGCAGGGAAGATGGATCGAATGGTTTGATGACGATGAGGCGTGCTTCCGGCGTTGTAACCACGGACATTTGATTCAATCGGGTTTGGGTGCCATAGCAATCCACATAGATCTGATCCACCAAGGCCGTGGAGGCTTTGCCCGTCCGGAGGCCGGAAAGCCCCAAGTGAAGGTGTTCCACGCTTTTTCCCATTTTATCATCAGCTTCCAGCAATACTTCATCGGAAGATTCGTACATGGTCGTTTCCTTTCGTTATCCAGCCGTGTTCAAAAACTGACCAAGGTGCCGACCTTTCGGCCCTGCACCACGCGGAGAAGTTCTCCACGTTTGAAAAAGTCAAAGACGAGTATAGGGATTTGGTTGTCCATGCAAAGCGAAAAGGCCGTCGAATCCATCACCTTCAGGCGTCGCGCCAAGGCGTCGGAATAGGTCAGCCGGTCGAACTTGGTGGCCGTTGGATCCTTCATGGGGTCGGCGGTATAAATGCCATCCACCTTGGTGGCCTTCAATAAAACATCCGCATGGATTTCCGCCGCCCGCAGGGCCGCGGCACTATCCGTGGTAAAGAAGGGAGCGCCCGTTCCGCCACCAATGATCACCACCACGCCCTCTTCCAGCAACTCAATGGCTCGCCGGTGGGTGAACAACTCCGCCGTGGTCGGCATGAAGCGGGCGGCCAACGTCTTGGCGGGAACCCCGGTCGCCTCCAAGACGGACTGAAGCGCCAGGCTGTTGATCATGGTTGCCAACATCCCCATGGTATCGCCGTCCGCCCGTCCAAAACCCCGGTCCTGTCCTTTGAGTCCGCGGAAAATATTCCCGCCGCCGATTACAACACCCACTTGCACACCCAGTTTGCGGACCGCTTTAATTTGGGCGGCCATGTCGGCCAGAATGGCATTGGAAAGACATTCGCCGCCCGTGGAATCACGAAGCACTTCTCCGCTGAGCTTGAGTAAAATCCGGCGATATGTCAGTTTGGGGGCGGCTTTCTTCATGTCATCTCCTTGAGTGTCTACAAACTATGGCCGGGAATGGAACAGCGTGGAGGATCGCCTTCCGGGGTCCCTATGGTGTATGTGCCTCCCGCAGGGCAAACCAGCACCTTCAACGCATATCCCGGCACCAGCTCCTCCACATTGGAAGGCATGCCGCCTTTTTCGGAAGCAAAACGCTGGCTGGCCATGGCTATCGCTTCCAGCTGGATTCCACAACGTGAAGCCTGCCGCTTTTGCCGATTGCGAAACAAGGCCGGAAAGGAAATGGCTGCCAACAACGCGGCAATGGCGATCAAAATGGATGTCTCAACAAACGTGATGCCGTGTGTCCGCCGCCGCTTCATGCCATATGCTCTTTCAATTTAGTGCGGATTTCCTCGGGAATAGGCAGGGCCGTTTTATTCGGGAAATCGTAGTGGACCACCACCGCATGTCCTTTGGCGCAGAGGATGCCTTTCTGCCAGGCTTCCTGATACACCGTGAAGGAAGTCGAGCCGATTTTGGCTACCCGCGTTCGAATTTCCACATCCGCGCCCAACTGCATGGGGACGATGAAATCTACGTCAATATGCGCCATGATCAGGCTCCAGTTGTTCAGCAACATACCAGGATGGAAATACTGGAACAAAGGGTCGCGGCCCAACTCGAACCAGACGGGCAACATGGTGTTGTTGATGTGTTGTAATCCATCCACATCGCCGAAGCGTGGTGTGACAACTTTTGTGAACATAAGATGCGCTTGAGTCCTTTCGTACAAAGAAGAAAATGTAACGGCGTCCCCCTAGAGGAGTAAAGGCAAAACCGCGAGCCCATCAGGTCGGCTTCAGCCAATTTAAAGCTGGAAAATACGCCTGCATGCTTTTACTATGAGCAGGTAGGAAAGGATGGTGTTGGATGAAACACGGATTTGGATCGAAATGCGTCGGAGTGATTGGTTCATTGCTTCTGGTCGTGGGAAGCGTCTGGGCAGGCGAACCCCCGCCGGAGCGGATGGCATTGCTTCAGGAAGACACCTTTGGTCCCGGCATGGGACTATATGACGCCTTGAGGAGGCGCCACGCCTCTCGGGACTTCGACGGAGAGGCGCTCTCGTTGGAACAGTTGTCCCGAATCTGCTGGGCTGCACGTGGAATAAACCGGCCAGAGGAGGGGATGCTTACCATTCCGTCCGGCCACAACCAACAGGATTTAACGCTCTACGTGTTTCTGGAAAACGGAATATGGCGTTACAATGCCGAAGATCATACATTGATTCAGCTCCCAGAAACCGCAGGGATGGATTACCGTGCACAAACCGGCGAACAGGAATTTGTCGGAAGAGCCGGTGCCAATCTTGTCTATGTTTCGGACACCACACGATATGCCCACATGACGGATGTCGTCGACAGATGGGCCGGTTTTCATGCCGGTGTGGCCGCCCAGAATGTCGGGTTGGTTTGTGCTGCCGAGGGGATGAAAAATGTCGTTCGCGCCACTTTCAGTTCACAGGGCCTAGAACGGCTTCTCCAGCTTCCGGTAGGTTCTGTCGCCGTTATGACGCAATCCATCGGTCCATAACCAGCGGGAAAATCATTACGGGGTGCTCCGCTCAGGACCCCGGCCTCATCGGCAACGAAGGTTCCCCAAGCAAAAAAGAAAATTGCTCCCTCAATATTTCTTCCGATGGCATAACCTTCACAGGGTAGCGAAACAATCGAACACCCGCCGAAGAAAGCGCTTTCTCCTTTTTTGCATCCGCCACCCACCGATCTTCTCGGGTATGGCTAGCGTCGTCCAGCTCGATCACGCAGGCCACAGATGCATCCTGACGGCATATAACAAAATCCGCTGACATCCGATTAATTCGGTTATACCATCCCCCAAAATTATACCCCTTTTTGACGCGTAAAATTTGCCCAAGGGAAACTTGGGCCAAAACGATATGATCGGGAAAAACGTTCTTTAGACGCCAAAAAAGAACCTGCTCCGGTCGAGTAAGCAGAGGTCGGGCATAAAATGGCCACGATTGACCATTTTCTCTTTTTTTTCGCTCTCCAGAAAGAATCGCAAGAACAATTCTAATCGAGATCAAAATTGTCATTAAAAATAGCAGCGATTTCATGGCATTAGTTTAGAGCCCACGGGCATAATCCACAAAAGGAAATTCGCCATCTCTCTCAAAATGCATCGGAAGAGATCGCGATAACGGAGGGCTAAATAATACCTTAGGAAAGGGGAGGGGACCCCAAGGTGTGACCACCCGCTGCCGACCTTTCCCGGGCAACGTAACAGGCTCCAATACGCCCCCAGACCCTCCCTTAACTCGACCGAACAAAATTCAAAATGCTAAAGAGCCAATCGCCAAGACACAGGCACAAAACGTAACGCTCGTCTGGAACCCATTCCGCCATTTCTCGGGAGGCGCGAGCGAGAGGAGCATTCATGAACGTTATGTGCGAGGGTGGCTAATCGCCCGCGGCCATGAGGCCATACGGAAGCACAAGGTGCCCACATATCCCTTAGGATGGCCGCTTCAGGGTCTTCACGGGTGTCCTGGGACCAGGAAACTTTGGCCGTACTCCACAGCGCCCGAAGACCAATCTCAACCGTTTGATCCGGCTTCAAATTCTGAACACCGGAGTGGAGTTCTTCGGGATGAAAAACGCCGTATTTTGTTCCGCTTAAAAAATTCACCAGCACCCGACCTTACGGCGCCATCTTCTTTGTTGTGGATTCGATTTCTAAAAGCCGGTCTCGAATCGGCCTTATATCAACGTCGCATAATATATATTATGTTGCGAAATGACTAGATGTACATACAAGATGTTGTACAGGAAGTATGAACATCTGGTTTTTCCTCCCGACGATAACTTTGTGAATCCCCCTGTGAACGATGTGGATAAAACATCGATTTGAAAGCTTTACGGCAAAAACGCAGGCCGGGGAAAGAAGTCGGAACAGGGAAAGTTTATTTAATCAGGTAAACCAATTTCTCCGGCTGGCCGTCGCGTTCGATATCCAACACAATGGCCCCTAAATCGCCCTTCACAAATTCACCGATAAAGTATTCAGCGCGGCGCTGACTGGTCATATGCATGGAGTTCACGCGGCGGATCACATCGCCTTGCTGCAGACCGACCTGGGCATAGAATTCCTTTTCCCCCGCTTCTGTATTCAAGCGGTAGCCTTCAATATGACCTTCATTACTACGTGCGGGTTCCATGGCACTAAACAGGCCCACCAAACGCTCTGGATGATCCATCATTTCCTGATAATATTCGAGGATGGCCTCTCGGCTGAATTCCCAGCGTGTTTCACTCACCCGGTTTCCAAACCGGTTGGTTTCCAAAACAACCGGAACATCCGTGAGCGTTACGGATTTTTCTTCCGAAGGGGCGGGGAGGGTGCCGGCGGCAATATAGATCATTTCCTCCCGGCTGCCATCCGAAAGAACCACATGGTCGTTTTCCACTTTGACCACCCGGACGTCCCCC
>JAISGX010000028.1 GCA_031262805.1 Verrucomicrobiota bacterium
CATTCTTGATGCCGACGACCCAGTCCTTGTCGTTACACTCCACAATTTTATCCACCAGAAGCATGGGGAATCGGTGCGGCAGAACGTCTAAAATTTCCTTCGAGCTCAAACTGGTTTCCATTGCGGTTCTCCTGACAAGTAAATATAGCCGTGCAGTGTAGCATGAACGGCCGACGACGGAAACCCCAAAGATGAAGCTTTGGAGGAATCCTCCGCGCCTCCACCCGGGGCTTCCGCCCCATCGCCATACGGAAGCGGTGGCGCCCCCCTCCCTCTTCCGGAATGGTTTCTGATTGCCCCCATGGAAGGCAACCGCTATTTTCAACACCCACATTTTTGGAAGGAGTTTTATGCCGCACGCCATTTCATCGTTCGCCACCTTTGAACACGCCGGAAAAACCGTCGGGTATTACCGGCTGGCCGCCCTAGAGAGCCTTCGGGGCGCGCCGTTGAACCAACTGCCCTATGTGGTCCGCATTCTGCTGGAATCCGCCCTCCGCAACCAGCCGCATACCGCCTATACCTTCGAGCATGTGAAGGCCCTCGCCTGCTGGAGCCCCGGAGGAAACATATCGGAGGAAATCCCCTATCTGCCAGCCCGGGTCCTGTTCCAAGATTTGACGGGTGTGCCCTGCGTTGTGGATCTTGCCAGCCTGCGCTCCGCCGTGGTCCGCCGGGGCCGGGACCCGGACCTCATCGAACCCCAGGTGCCAGTGGATCTGGTGGTCGATCATTCGGTGCAGATCGACTGTGCCGGTTCTCCTGACGCCTTGGCGGTGAACATGGAAATTGAATTCAAGCGCAACCGGGAACGCTATGAATTTCTCCGGTGGGGCCAGAACACCTTTCAAAAACTACGAATTGTTCCACCCGGCGTCGGCATCTGCCACCAAGTGAACTTGGAATTCCTCGCCAGCGGCGTGCGGACGGAAACCCAGCCGAACGGCTCCCTGCTGGCCTTCCCAGACACCTTGGTTGGCACAGACTCGCACACCACCATGATCAACGGCTTGGGTGTTCTCGGCTGGGGAGTCGGCGGGATTGAGGCCGAAGCCGCCATGCTGGGCCAGCCGATTGCCTTGTTGACGCCGGTGGTGACCGGCGTGCGCCTGAGCGGACGGCTCCAGCCGGGCGTGACGGCCACCGACCTGGCCCTGGCGGCAACGCGCCTGCTCCGTGAACACAATGTGGTGGGCCAGTTTGTCGAATACATCGGCCCCGGCTGTTCCACCCTCTCACCGGCGGACCGCTCCGTACTGGCCAATATGGCGCCCGAGTACGGCGCAACCACCGGCTTTTTCCCGATGGACCGCGAAACAATCGCCTACCTGCGCATGACGGGACGTTCCGAGGAACACTGCGCCTTGGTGGAAACCTATGCCCGGCTCCAAGGGTTGTTTGTGACCGGCGATGCGCCGGAGCCAGTGTATTCCCGGGTGATTGAATTGGATTTGGCATCGGTGGTGGCGGCCATTGCCGGGCCGAAGCGTCCGCATGACTTCCAGCCGGTCGGGGACATCAAGGAGAGGTTCCTCTCCGCTCTCTCCCAGTCGATGGAGCAAGGTGGCTTTGGTGTGCCGGAGGACCACCTGCAGGACGAGGCCGTGCTTTCGGATGGGTCCGTTCTCCGGCATGGCTCCATTGCCATCGCCTCTATCACTTCCTGCACCAACACCTCCAACCCCACGCTTCTGCTGGCGGCGGGAATCGTAGCCAAAAAGGCGGTGGAGCGTGGTTTGGCCGTGCCGCCCTATGTTAAAACCTCCTTGGTGCCGGGCTCCCGGGTGGTCACCTCCTATCTGAACGCCACCGGCCTGTTGTCGGCGTTGGAGGCGCTGGGTTTTGATGTGGCCGCATACGGCTGCGGGACCTGCATCGGAAACAGCGGCCCCATCCGAGCGGACATGGCCGAGGGCATCCGGCAAAAGGATCTTGTTGCGGCGGCCGTGCTCTCCGGCAACCGGAATTTTGAGGGCCGGGTTCATGCTTCTTGCAAAGCCAACTATTTGTGCTCTCCGCCGTTGGTGGTGGCCTTCGCGCTGGCAGGGCGGGTGGACCTCAACCTGAACGTCGAGCCCCTGGGCCTGGATGGAAACGGGCAGCCTGTTTTCCTCAAGGACCTCTGGCCCTCGCCGGAGGAAATCAACCGCTACCTAGCGCAGGCCAACGCCCCGGCCTTGTATGCGGAGGCCTATCACGATGTGAACCGCCATACGCCGGAATGGGGGGCCATCCCCGTGGCCGATTCTCCGGTGTTCCAGTGGCGGGAGGATTCCACCTACATCCGGGAAGCGCCTTTTTTGACCGTGCAACCCCCGGACCCCAATGTGTCGGATGCGCGCATCCTCGGCCTGTTTGGCGATTTCATCACCACGGACCATATTTCTCCTGCCGGGGCCATTGCCAAAACGTCCCCAGCCGCCCGCTATCTGGAAGAGCACGGGGTGGCTCCTTCCGACTTCAACTCCTATGGGTCTCGGCGCGGTAATCATGAAGTGATGATGCGGGGCACCTTTGCCAATGTGCGGTTGCGCAACCGAATGGCCTCCCGCGAAGGCGGATGGACACGCCTGCAGCCTTCCGGCGAAGAAACCAGCATGTATGACGCCGCCATGGCCTATCAAAAAAGCGGGGTGCCCGTGGTCGTTATTGCCGGAAAGCTCTACGGGGCCGGCAGCTCGCGCGATTGGGCGGCCAAGGGACCGATGCTGCTGGGCGTCAGGGCGGTCCTTGCGGAAAGCTTTGAACGAATCCACCGCTCCAACCTAGTTGAAATGGGGATCCTGCCGTTGGAATTCACGGCGGAACAAACTGCGCAATCACTGGGCTTGGATGGCCGGGAAACCCTCAGCATCCAAGGACGCGGTGCCTTGGCGCCCAACAGCCTGCACGAGGTGACGGCACGCAAGCCGGACGGCACGGTTCTTTCCTTTATCGTGAAGAATCGGATCGATACCCCCATCGAAATCGAGTATTATCAGGCGGGCGGCATCCTACCGTATGTATTGAACAACTTGCTGCAAAAATAAACGCCCGTTGCGTGGGCGGCAATACGGGCAACAAGGCTGGGAGCCCCTTTCCCATGCCGGAAGATATGATCTTCCGAGCTCCGCCCGAAACGCGTTTTATTCCCTGGTGGCGCGATTTTCCATGGGGAAAGTGACAGCCGATGGAACAATCGCCGGATGGATCGGTGGCACGCGAGGTGGCCATAACCATGCGCTACACCCCCTTTTACTCCAGCCTCCTTCTCTGGCAACGCGTAGTCAACCGTTTGGGTTCAATGGCCCCGGATTGATGTGTCCGGCGGATGCGGAACAGGAAAAGGCCATGTTCCGGGCAAGGACACGGAAAAACCAGTATGCCGAAAGGCGAAAAATGGTGGTGGGGGATGGATTCGAACCATCGAACTCATAGAGGTCAGATTTACAGTCTGATGCGGTTGGCCACTTCGCTACCCCACCACGGGGGATTTCAGGAGATAGGCTCATTGGTGGAGCGGAAGGGATTCGAACCCTCGACCCCCACGTTGCGAACGTGATGCTCTACCAGCTGAGCTACCGCCCCAATCGCCATCTCCTTGGCAATTGATGGACGCGGAATTTATCAGCAGATCTAGCGGCGTGCAAGCCTTTTTTCATCCGCAAAGAGGAAGCCCCCTCTTCCTTCTCGGAAATATATGCGCCAACCCTCCGGCAAGGCCGCCGAGTGCATGCCGAACATGTGGAAGGATGCCGAGCGGAACGCCCCTCCCCGCAAGGCGGATGGATGGATAGAGCACAGCTCCGAACGTTGCCGTGCCCACAGCATAAACATCAGGGCCCCTTCGGCCGACAGGCATGGGGTGGATGGGAGCCATGCCCACCAACTGGAACATCCGAACACCACGAATGAAGTGTCCCATACACGACGATCCGGTGAACCG
>JAISGX010000027.1 GCA_031262805.1 Verrucomicrobiota bacterium
CCGCCGGTTGTTATGTGCTCCCCGGCTTTATTGATCCGCACGTGCACGCCTATTTGCGGTTGCCTGGCACTCGCGCAAAATCCGACTATGTCAACTGTACCCGGGCGGCGTTGATGGGCGGCACCACCTGCATCATGGATTTTGCCGGTTCGGGCATGGAGGAAAACCTGAGCGAATCTTGGGCGCTTTGGCGTCGGCAGGCGGAAGGCCATGCTTCCTGCGATTACCTGTGGCATATGACCGTGACCCGGTTCAATGATGAAATCCGGCGGGAATTGGAGCGCTTGGTCGCCGGAGGGTTGAAATCGATCAAAGTCTATCTGGCCTACAAACCCACGCTGGCGATCTCCGATGTGGATTTGTTCCAGGTGCTGGAATTTGCCGCCGCTCATGACGTGGTGGTGATGGCGCATTGCGAAAATGCGGATTTGATTCCCTTTTTCCAGCAACGCCTTCTGGCGGAAGGAAAAACCGGTCCGGAGTGGCAGGAACCCAGCCGTCCGGCTTTTGTGGAGGCGGAAGGCGTTGCCCGCTTTCTGACCCTTGCCTCCGCCGTTGGCGCCAAGGCCTATGTGGTGCACGTGAGTTGTGCCCAAGCGCTGGCCGTGACGGAAGCCTTTCGCGGGAAAATGCGCGATCTTTATGTCGAAACCATGATCCATTACCTGTGCCTTGATCAATCGTATGCCGAACGCCCTGGATTTGAAGGCGCAAAATGGGTGTTGGCTCCACCGTTGCGGGAAAAAGCCAATCAGGCCGTGCTGTGGGCCGCGCTGGCGGATGGCCGGGTGGACACTCTGGGGTCGGACCACTGCCCCTTCGATTTCAAGGGGCAGAAGGAACGAGGCCGCGGAGACTTCACAAAAATCCCCAACGGCATCGGCGGCGTAGAGGAGCGTGTGGCCCTGGCCTATACGGAAGGCGTATGCACAGGGCGGCTGTCCTTGGAAAGACTGGTGGAGGTGGCCTCCACCGCCCCCGCTCGCATTTTCGGCCTTTACCCGCAGAAGGGAACGCTTCAGGAAGGTTCGGATGCCGATCTTGTGGTGTGGAATCCACAGACCAAGCAGATTCTTTCCCAACGGACACAGAGCCTAGACACCGATTATAATCCATATGAAGGAAAGGTGGTGCGGGGGGCGCCCGATGTGGTGATGCTCCGCGGGGAGGTCATGGTGCGCAATGGGCAATTTATCGGCACGCCGGGCAGGGGAAGGCATTTGTGAGCCGCCGGAGCCTTCGCGTGGCCGGAATTGCCTGGTTGATGGCGGCGGCTGTTTTGCGTGCGGAGCCGCCGCCGGTTCCCTTTGCCGATCCATTTTTCGATTGGGGATTCATGGCTTCCCGTCTGGAGGATGCTGCAGGGGATGAGCGGTTCCGTGCGGTCGGTCCTTTTTTCGAGCATGCCACCGGGCCCCAGGGGCAGGAACTGCTGGCCGTGTTGCGGCCGATCTGGTCGCGTGCGCTCTATCCATCCCAGGACCGGACGCGGTGGGATTTCCTCTGGCCGCTTTCGCAGGGCAAAACCTTCGGCGAGCAGAAATCTTGGCGCGTGCTGACGGCATACTTCCACGACCAAGACAGGCACGACCTCGGATCCCTCTATCGCTTCTGGGCCATTCCACTCTGGTTTCAAGGACGGGATAAAACCGGGGGAACCTATGCCGCCCTCTTCCCAGTGGGTGGGGAAATCCGGGATTTCCTGTGGATGGACCGCCTCTCGTTCGTGCTGTGGCCCATCTGGATGAACAGCCAGGTTAACGATGTGGTCACCACGGCGGTACTCTGGCCGATTTTCTCCCGAACGAGAACTCCCGACGGCCATGTCGACCGGATCCGGGTGTTCCCGTTCTACGCTCGCTCCACGGCGAGCGGGCAATATGAAAAAACGTCGGTGCTCTGGCCGTTGTGGACGCACGCACACTATACGCACCCTCGTGCGGAAGGGACGGCGTGGGTCTTTTTCCCCCTGATGGGCCGGGTGAACCTCAACACCCAGAAAGGCTGGATGTTCCTGCCGCCCCTGTTCCAGCACATCAAGGGAGAGCAGATGACGCGGACGTTTTTCCCTTGGCCGTTTTTCATCCGTGAAACCGGCTATCGGGACAAGCTGTATCTGTGGCCATTCTATGGGCGCCGCCAGGACGGAGAGCTACGGCGGCGGTTCTGGTTGTGGCCGGTTGTGATCAACGAGGAAAACGCGTGGGGCCACAGCCACCTCTCCCGCTGGAGCGTGGTGCCCTTCTTCATCAACATCACGCAGACCCAAGCGCCTGCCGAAACCGGGGGGGGGGAGGCTGCGGCGCCGGTGGTGCTGGCCAAACGGACCAAGCTTTGGCCGCTATATTCCCGGAATTACGACACTCGGGAGAAAGCCTACCGGTTCCGGTTTTTGGACTTGTGGCCGGGGCCCAATCCGCCACCCGTGGAACGTAGCTGGGCGCCGTTGTGGACCCTAGTGGATTACCGCGCACAAAACGAAAATAGCGACTTGGATGTGCTGTGGGGCTTGTACCGCCAGGCCCGCCGGGCCGACGATGAACAGACCTTTTCCCTCTTTCCTTTGTGGCGGCATGACCGGGCGGGAAACAATGCCGCCCGGCGGTGGTCCGTGCTGAAAGGATTGCTTGCCTACGACCGAAGCGCTACAAATCGTCAAGTGCGCTTCCTCTGGCTGGGCCGGATCAACCTAGGGCCGGCTTCTGCGGCCGCCGGTGCGGGGGACGCGCCGCTGGATGCGATGGACCCATGATTACACGCGAACCACATATATTCGCTCCGCCCGCAAATGTCTTTGCGGCGCTGGGGCGTGCCGTGATCACGGCCTGCCAGGCCACCGGCCGGGGAATGATGATGCTCCTCGGCTCGCTGGCGCAGACGCCCCACCTGTTTTCCCGCCGGAACCGTTCCGACGTCATGGAACAACTCTATATTGTCGGCATTAAAAGCCTAGCCGTCGTGACGGTGGTCGCCGTGTTCACCGGCATGATCCTAGCCCTGCAGGTCGGCATTGAACTGCGCCGCTACGGGCAGGAAAACAATATCGGCATGCTCGTCTGCATTGCCATGCTTCGGGAAATGGGCCCCTTCATGACCGGCTTGGTGATTGCCGCCAGCGTGGGCTCCGCCGTGGCCGCCCAGATGGGCACCATGACGGTCTCCGAAGAGATCGCCGCGCTGGATGTCATGAGCATTGATCCCTTGCGCTATCTCATGATGCCGCGTCTGGTGGCTCTGGCCGTCATGATGCCGCTGCTGAGCGTGTATACCGACCTGCTCGGCATCCTGGGTGGCGCCCTTGTCGGCGCCACGCAGTTGAACATTTCCTTCGAGGCCTATTTCGACAATGCCTTCCGCTATGCTGTGAACAAGGACCTTTATGTTGGCCTCTTCAAGGCCTTCCTGTTCGGGCTGATTATTGTGACCGTGGCCTGCTACCAAGGGTTCTCCGCCACGGAAGGCGCCGTGGGCGTCGGCCGGGCCACCCGCCGGAGCGTTATTGTCTCGTTCCTCCTGATTTTGATTGTCGGTTATTTTGTCACCCGGATGTTTTACAGATGATCCGTTTTGAACATGTCAGCAAAAGTTTCGGCCCCAAAACCGTTCTTCGGGATCTCAGTTTTGAAATTCACAAGGGCGAGACGTTTGTCATCGTCGGTCGCTCCGGGGCGGGCAAAAGCGTCAGCCTCCGCCTGATGACCCGCCTGCTCGCGCCGGATTCCGGCCGGGTATGGGTCGGGGAGGATTGCATCAGCGAAGCCTCCGGCCGCCGCCTGGAAGAGGCTCTCAACCGCTTCGGCATGCTTTTCCAGAGCGCCGCGCTTCTGCAATGGCTGACGGTGCAGGACAATGTCTGCCTGCCGCTGCGCCAGAAGACGAAGCTCGCGGAGGTGGAAATTCGCGCCCGCGCCGCTGAAAAACTGGCCATGGTGGGCCTGCCGGATGCCGGGAACGAAATGCCCGACAACATTTCCGGCGGCATGCGCAAGCGGGTCGGCCTGGCCCGAGCCATCGTGACCCAGCCGGAGATCATTTTATACGACGAGCCCACATCCGGGCTCGACCCGGTCATTTCGCGGCAGATCGACCTGTTGATTGACGATCTTCGTGTACAGCTGGGAGTGACCAGCGTGGTCGTCACGCATGATTTGTATAGCGCGTTGCACACTGGCACGCGGGTGGCCATGCTGCACGAAGGCCGGTTTGTTGTGGCGGCGCCGCCGGAAGAATTCATTGCATCGGAGGAGCCCATCGTGAGAGACTTTTTGCAGGCACAGAGCATTTCGAGCATGCAGGATGTCCGAAAGGCATTTGGAAAATGAAATTCAACAAACAACTTGTGATGGAAAGCGCCGTGGGCCTTTTCAGTTTTGCGGTGCTCGCGGCGCTGATTGTGCTGACCGTCATTTTGAGCCATGAGGCCCTTTTCCGTGCGTCGCTGCCGATGGAAGTGGTGTTCGAGGATGTCATGGGGCTGCGCGTGGGCGACAATGTCAACTCCCGCGGCGTCACGGTCGGCAAGGTGAAGCAGCTGCTGTTGCGCGAAGACGGCGTTCATGTCATGGCCATGCTGGATGTCCCGGTGTACCTCCGGGAAGATTACCGCATGGAGGTCCGGGCTTCCTCCGTTCTGGGCGGCCGGTATTTGAGCATTCATGAGGGAACGCCTTCCAGCCAGATGCTGGAACCTCCCCCCCCGGTCCTGCAGGGCAGTCCGTCCGCCGATTTGATTGATTCCGCCACCAAAGCCGTGGAAGACATCCGCACGGCGCTCAACGATGGCATCATCGAGGATTTCAAAGCCACCATGGCCAACATCCGCGGCATCACGGACCGGCTGGGATCCGGCGAGGGCACGCTGGCGCGGTTGATCAATGATGCAACGGTGTATGAGGATGTGCAACAGCTCACCGCCAACCTCCGGCAGCTCAGCGATTCATTGGCCGACGGCGAAGGCACGCTCGGCAAGTTGATCACGGATGAGGCCGTCTATACGGATGCCCAGGCCATCGCCGCCAATTTCCGGGATCTTAGCGACCGCTTGGTCCGTGGGGAAGGCACCTTGGGACGCCTGCTGATGTCGGACGACCAGGTCTATGAGGATCTGGCCGCCACCATGGCCTCCCTGCGCGGCGTGATGGAAACCGTCGGCCGCGGCGAGGGCACGATCGGCCGCCTGTTGAGCGATGAGGAGATGTATTTGGAATTCCGCTCGCTCCTGCGCGAAGGCCGCGCCGCGCTTGACGACATCCGGGAAACTTCCCCGATCACCACCTTCACCAGTATTTTCTTTGGAGCCTTTTAGCCTTGGCCGCGACACACGGAGATTCAACATGAACACACGCCGCCGCAGTGGAATCGCCCTTCTTCTCATGGTTGCTCTGGTTTGGGCCTGGATGCCGGCCACGCCGGTTGCGGCTTCCGACAACACCACCACCGGCGCCGCCGTCACCATCGGCCTGGTGGGCGCCGTGGTGGTCGTTTATGCTTTGATTTCCCTTCGCTCCGACGTGGAACGCTATTCCCAGGCAGATCTGGATGCCACCATGGAGCGCGCCGCCAAGGCCGCGGAAGAATCTCCTCTGGTGCTACAGGCAATCACCGCGCATCAGGAATGGAGCGCGCCCAGCACCGGCCTGCAGGAGGAAGTGGCTGGCGCCGCCATCGGCTGGCGACTCGTGTTCTAAGATCCGGCGGCTTTGCCCAGCAACTTGGCGATGACCGGATTGAAATCCTCCTCGAAATAGGCCGCCAGCGCCTGTTGCAGTTCCGGCCAGGGCTGAAGAGCCTTCCGGCTCCGCCGCTGGGTTTTGGCCATGAACGCGGCTAGGGAGGAAGGGCGGTCCGACGCACCGGCGGAGGTCCGCTTCCGGCGGGCGGCATCTCGGCCCAACGTTTTTCCCGCCGTTTTTTCGCTGCCGTGGGCATCCAGATAATCGTCCGCCAGCTGGTAGCAGAGGCCGATGTCATATCCGATGTCCTCCAAAACAGCTTTTTGCTTTGGATGCCTTCCGGCCGAGCGGGTGGCGGAAAAGGCAAAAAGGGAACCGGTTTTTCCCCGGTTCAAGGCCATGCAGATCCCAGCGCCGGGCCTTTTCCCCCGATAGAGCATTTCCTGTTCGATTTCCGCCTCGCACACATCCGTGGTATAGCGGGCGAGATCCAGCAGGTCCCCCCGCGCACGGCCGCGCTCCAACAGGAGGGCGAACGCCTTGCCGACGATGAGGTCCCCGGCCAAAATCGAAGCGGAAACGCCGTATTGCGTCCAGAAGGCGGGCAGATGCCGCCGCAACTCGCCGCCGTCGAGCACATCGTCGTGCAGCAGGCTGGCGGTATGCAACATTTCAACGGCGCAGGCTGGGGGAAGCCATGCCGCCGCAGATGCCCGCCTCGCCTGGGCCAAACGAAGCAGAAGCCTGGCGCGCAGCATCTTCCCGGAAGCAAACAAGCCCCGGCAATCCATGCCGAGACGGCCGAGCACCGTGGAGGACAGGCATTGGGTGATTCGGTCCTGTATGCCGAGAAGTTGTTTTTCCATCCGAGGAGTCACGGTTTCAGCCTATCGCAATCTCTTGCGTTCCTGCAATCCCATTCCAGAAAGCCGCATCCGGAGCCGACGCCTTTGAAGCGCCTTTATCTCCCCACGTTGCCTTTCAATTCCATTTTGCTTTTTTCGGGTGGCGTAAGGCTCGGCATTTTGCGCCATGAGGTCATATTCGGCGTCTATCTCGCGCATCATGCTTTCGTTCAGCTTCAAATGGATCACACGGCTTTCGTAATACACGGGGCGCGTGGCTCCGTCCTCAACGGCCTGCGTCATGTCGTAAATGCCGAGGATTCTGCCAAACGAGAGCCTATCATAAAAATCGAAGCGTTGACTGGACTCTCCAAGCCGGAAATATTGGCGCTGGGGGAAGGTTGCAAAAAAATAGGTTCCCCCTTGCCAAACTTTATTTTTTTTTCTACATTCGCTCTCGACAGTCCCTCCCACGCTTCTGGCATTGCCTGCGGACCAGGGGAGGGCTTTTTTCTTTGGAGAACCTTGTGCCGCAACATTATGCCAAATTTCCCAAGACCTTGGAGGAACAGGTCGCTCTATTGCAGAGCAGGGGGTTGTGGGTCGCAGACACGCAGGTTGCTTGCCAAAAAATATCCGAAATCAATTATTACAGATTTTGTGGGTATGGTCTATTTTTTGAGGAATTCGATAAGGGAAAACGCTTAGACCGATTCAAACGAGGAACGCAGTTCGGGGACATTTTGAGCCTATGCGAATGGGATACTTCCTTACAGCAGCTTTTGTGGAAAGGCCTTTCTTGGTTTGAAGTCGCTCTTCGCTCCGTTTTAAACTACGAAATGAGTGTTGAGCATAAAGACCCATTTTGGTACGCCAACGAACAGTTGTTCCTCAAGGCCGATGTAGTCGATGAATTCAAAAAATATTGCAAGGCAGAGAAAGACGCTTTCTTACAAAACCACAATAGAGGCAAGGAAGTTTTTCTGCGGTCATACTGGCAAAAATACGATGGCGATTTGTTGCCGTGTTGGATTTTGGCCGAAATCCTGTCTTTTGGCAAATGGTCTCGTCTGCTTGGCCGCCTAAAGAAAAGCCAAGCAATTGACAGAGTGGCGAAGCATTTTCAAATGCCAAGTTATTATCTTCCAACTTTGACCCATTCTTTGTCCACACTCAGAAACAGATGCGCCCATCACAACCAGCTATGGAACCGGATTCTTTCTGCGCCTCCAGAATTGCCTTCCAAATTGCGAAGTATTGGAATGGCAAGCAACCGGCTTGGCGTAGTGCTTTGTGTATTGCTGGAGGTTATGCGGGCAGATATGGAAAAGCGCCAAGCGTTCATTGACGAATTGAAAATCTTGTTGAAGAAATGTCCTCAAGATTTTTCGCAGGCTCTCGGGATGTCGTGGGAGCAGGTTAGGCGTTATACGCAAGCCAAGTTTTAGCCTACCCATCCGCCCACATTTCGCATTGACGGAGCACGCCCGCGATGGCGCTTTCCTGGCCCTCTGGCGGATACTTGTATTGTTTGAGCAGCTTCTTGACCATGCGCCGCATTCCCGCACGCGCTGATTCCTTTTTTTGCCAGTCGATGGTGCGGCTCTTCCGCAACATGTCCGTAAGCTCATGCGTGAGGCTCAAAAGCTCGCCATCGTGGTAAAAATCCTTCACCGCTTCGGGCTGCGTGAGCGCATCGTAAAATGCAAGCTCCTCTTCGCTCAGTCCCAAGGCTTTGCCTTCGGCGCTGGCCGTGGCCATCTCCTGCGCCATCTTGAGGAGTTCGGCGATGACTTCTTCGTTGGAGAGCATGCCGTTGAGGTAGGCCTTCATGGAGGCAGAAAGGCGTTCCGAAAATTTCTCAGACTTGACCAGGTTGGTTCTGCGGTAAACCGATACCTGCTCGGC
>JAISGX010000047.1 GCA_031262805.1 Verrucomicrobiota bacterium
CGGACCGCGTTGCGTCCCATTTTCATTGGCACATAGGGTCATTGGAACATTCTTTTCGGTTTGACCGTCGGCCATGAACCGCCCCCGCCTTGCCGCATGCCTTCTGAATCCGGGATGGAGACGGCGCGCCTTCTGCTTGAAACCGATGCCGGAAACCCGATATAGTTGTCCCCATGGTCGAAGGAAAGTCATACCGCAGGCGCTTGGTTGCCGCGCATCTTGTGTTGTGGATGTTCATCCTGCTGGTCATGTTCCCGTTGGTCATGGTGGTCACTATTTCGTTCAGGAAAGGCAATTTTTCCACGGGGAGCCTTTTGCTCACCCCTGAAACCTTCAGCATGGAACATTGGCGGATGGTTCTGGGCCTGAGCGTCCAGCAGGCAGACGGCACGTGGGAAGCCGCCTCGGCCCCCGTGCTTCGCTGGTTCTGGAACTCCGTCAAAATCTCATCCATCAGCGCGTTTCTCATTCTCCTGCTCTCCTCGACCTGTGCGTATGCCTTCGCCCGGATGAAATTCCGCGGACGGGACAATCTGCTGGGAGCGCTGTTGATCCTGCAGATGTTTCCCATGGTGCTGGCCATCATCGCCATCTATGCCATTTTGGAAACCCTAGGCCGCTGGGTGCCGGCCATCGGCTTGGACACACACGCCGGATTGATCTTGGCCTATCTCGGCGGCATTGCCACGCACATTTGGATCATCAAGGGATATTTTGACTCCCTCCCCATCTCGCTGGAGGAATCCGCCGCCATGGACGGCGCCAGCGCCTGGCAGACCTTCTGGATGATCATGTTGCCCACCTCCCTGCCGATTTTCGCCATTGTGTTCATCCTGTCGTTCATCGGCATGATCGGGGAATACCCCCTAGCCAGCGTGGTGCTCCAACAAACCCGAAATTGGACGCTCGCGGTGGGGGCAAACAGCTTTCTCTATGAACAAAACTATTTGTGGGGCGACTTCGCCGCCACCGCCGTCCTTTCTGGACTGCCGATCACCATCCTGTTCCTTGCCTGCCAGAAACTACTTGTGAGCGGATTGACGGCCGGAGGAGTGAAAGAATAGACCGGCATGGAGACTTTCCTGAATGGGCTCACCGCTGTGGGCACAGGGTTCGCATGGGCGGGCTGTGCGTTGCTTTGTATGGTTGGTCTGGCGTTCTCCTGCCTTGCCGTGTCCGGCACATGGCTCATTGTTCTGGCCGCATTGGGAACCCATTTTCTGGTGGATGCGGGACGATTTCCCGGCTGGGGAACGCTGGCGGGCATGTTGCTCCTCTGTGCGGCCGTGGAAATCGTGGAAGGGGTTGCCGCCACATGGGGCGTCCACCGTCGGGGCGGCTCTCGGATGGCGGGCTGGATGGCTTTTTTCGGTAGCGTGGGCGGGGCCATCCTCGGCGGCATCTTCATCCCGGTTCCCTTGATCGGTAGTCTCATCGGCATGATCGCTGGCAGTTTCTTGCTGGTTTATCTGGCCGAATGGAACCGGCTCCGGCATGCCGGCAAGGCCTTTCGCATCGCTAGGGGCGCCGGATGGGCGAGTGTGGCCGTTCTGGTCGTGAAAGTGGCCGCCACGGTCGGCCTGATCCTTTGGCTGTCAGTCGGCCTCTTTCTATAATCTCGTTCGGCGCCACCGACCCAGCCATCCAGGGCAGGCAATTCGGAATTGCGTCGGCGGAGCCTTCGTTTTACAGTATCTACATGAGTGAATCTTCCGTATTGACGATTGGCGCACCCGGCTATGACGTGGACCGTCTGGTGGCCGACCTGCAGGAAACAACCGACCGCAAAATGAAGGATGGTGTCTATGCCGATGCTCGGGTGGCCGCCGCCGAAAAAACCAACCTCGCCCAGCTACGCGGGTCCGACGATTTTGTGACGTTCTACCTCACCTGCCTGCGGGATGCCGTCTTCGTCGACATTTCCGATTTTGAAATCCGTGAACGGCGGAGGGCTTTCTCCCGCATCTTGGTTCATCTCAAAAAACTGCTCTGGAACCTCCTGAAGTTTTATACCTACCGTCTGTGGTCCCAGCAGAATCAGATCAATGGACTCATCATCACGGCCATGGAAGGCATGGAGGAGCAAAACGCCACGCGGATCGCCGCCCTAGAGAAACGGATTGCCGAATTGGAACAGAAAGCGCCGGACGATGGCCGATTCTGAGCGCATTGCCTTTGTCTGCCCCCGGTTTGCCGGAGAAGGTGCCGTCGGCGGCGCCGAAACCCTGCTGAAAAACCTGGCCATTCATGCTGCCCAACGGGGTCTGAGCGTCGATTTCCTGACCACCTGCGCCCAAAGCCACTTCACGTGGGAGAATTCCCTCCCCGCCGGAACCACGCAGGTGGAAGGCATGAGCGTTCATTTTTTCCCTGTGGATGACCGCGATGTGGGGACCTTCCTCCGGATCCAGCAGTCCATTGACCGCGGGAGGCCCATTCCGCCCGAGGAAGAGCTGCGGTGGTTGCAAAACGGCGTCAACTCTTCCGCCCTGCTGAGACATCTGGACCAGCATGCCTCCGGCTACCGTGCTATTTTTCTGGGCCCGTATTTGTTCGGCCTGATCTATTTCGCCGCATTGGCCCATCCCGAACGCTCCCTGCTCATTCCCTGCCTGCATGACGAACCCTTCGCTCGGCTGGCCTGCATGAAACGCTTGTTCTCCGAACCCGCAGGCTGCCTATTTAATTCGCAGGCCGAACGAGACTTGGCGGGGGAACTGTTTGATTATCCGGACCGGAAATCCCGCATTGTCGGGATGGGCCTCACCCCTTTCGAGGCCGATGCCACAGCTTTTGCACGGCGGCACGGCATTGATGCGCCCTATGTGCTGTACTCGGGGCGGCGGGAACCATTGAAGGGCACTCCGCTTATTTGCGACTACATGGATGCCTTCCGGCAACGGACGAGGCGGGATATCCGCGTGGTCTTCACCGGGTCCGGCGCCATTGATGCCCCCGCCGGATTATGGCCCGCCATTTTCGATGCCGGTTTCGTCAGCGAACAGGAAAAGCATGAGGCCATGGCTGGCGCTGTCTCCTTCCTGCACCCCTCCATCAACGAAAGCTTCGGCATCGTCCTGTTGGAATCCTTTCTCGCCGGCACCCCCGCCCTGGTGCATGCCAAAAGCCGGGTGCTGGTCAGCCAATCCCGGGCCGCCGGGGCCGGACTGTGGTTCCGGCACTATCCCGACTTCGAAACCGAACTGCTGTATTACCTGGACCATCCGGAAGAGCGGAAGGCCATGGGGGAAAAGGGGCGGCAGTTTGTCGCCCGGGAATATGCTTGGCCAGCCATTGAACAGAAATTCCTAGATGCCCTTCACTCCCTCACCCTTCCGGCCGCCCCATGAAAGCAGAACCACCAGCCGAACCCCCTTCCGCTCCCCTCCGCTACGAGATCTCCCTGTCCCGCATCAAGGATCTGCCCGATCACCGGCGCCCCCGGGAACTCGCTTTGGAATCCGGCATTGAAAACATGCCGGATGAGGCCCTGATTGCCATCCTCCTGCGGGCTGGCATCCGGGGGCAGAGCGTCATCGATCTGTCCCGGCGCATTCTGGATCTGTACCAAGGCTCTTTGGAGCACCTGTCCGCCGCCAGCCATGACGAATTGAAAGCCATCAAAGGCATCGGCTCGGTGAAGGCGCTGGAACTGTGTGCGGCCCTTGAACTGGGCCACCGCGCCGCCGCCAACACCGCCAAACGAAGCTTCCCCCTCATCCGGAACCCCATCGCGGTATTGAACTTGTTGAAAACCCAGACCCAGCAGCTGGACCAGGAAGTGTTCTGGGTGCTGTTGCTGGATCAGAAATACCGGCTGAAACGTTCGCCTATTTCCGTCACCAAAGGCATTCTGAATGCCAGCCTGGTGCATCCGCGGGAAGTCTTCCGCGAAGCCATCCGTTCCGCCGCCGCCGCCATCCTGATCGCCCACAACCATCCCTCGGGCGATCCAGTCCCCTCCGTGGAAGACATCAACATCACCCGGCAGCTGGTGGAAGCCGGAAACATCGTGGGCATTGAACTGCTGGACCACATTGTCATCGGCGGCAAACAACCGCATCCCGCCCCTTATATCAGCCTTCGGGAACGGGGCTTGGGCGGACTGAAAAGTGCCGGCTGATCCTTCTTCCTTCATGAGAAATAATGCGTTACCGGGAGAGCTCCGTTCGGATCTCGGCCTGCTCTTCTTCGGAGAACCCCGCCATCTCCATCAATTGCATTGCCTCATTCAGCGACAACTGACCGGACTGATGCATATTTGAGAGAAAACTCCGAAAAGATATACTTACGCTCTGGTTTTCCTTGTACAATCTGGACTGGCGTTGATTCATATCGCGCGCATCTTGATTGTATTTCAAGGCCGCTTCATATTTTTCCCGAGCCACGGGATCCGTAATCCTGGCGGGATCAATCGGGCCCCACGTGGGGAAGGTTATCCCCTCCGTCGGCAGAAGGATTTGTTCCAGCCGTTCGTAGTCCGGATTCCATTCCTGCCGAAGCCAATGAATGTAGATGGCCCTCGTCTGCATTTCTTCCTGGGTATAAGGTCGTGCATAGTAATATCTTTCGAACACACGATAAACCGCCGCCATGGCTTCGATATCCAATTTGATGATTTCCTCCGATGGGCTTCGTTGGGTCAGGCGGATCAGCAGGCGGCCCAGGCAGTCCCCATCCCCCTCCGGCAGCGTTTCGCCATCCAGTCCCGTCATTACATCAAGGACCGCTTGGAAGTAGGCGGCAGGCGAATCCGACGTCCACCGTTCTTCCACCTGGTCGATCTGTTCGCAGGCCGATTCCGGCCCGGCGCCCATTCCCCAAGCGGGCATCCCCAACAGGAGGCCCAGCCCCACGCAGCCCATCCAGTTCAATCGATTCCGTGTATTCATTTCCTGCCTCCTCTTCCTTCTCCGCCTATTCATTCCGGCGAGCGCTCGACGTGCACATCGCCCTTGCTGATCCTAGCGGTACCGTCCACATCCAACTCAAAATACTGGGTGACCGTCGTAAACAGATATCCATGCCCAGGGCTATCCCCCTCTACACGATAATGATAGGGAATCACCCATTGGAAAGAACCAGCAGACCATGGGAGGCGAAGGTCCCCAAAATGGCAATGATCTTTTTCTTCAACCTCATTCCACGGATAAACCTCCTCCCAATTCTTAGCTGGCAAATGCCACGGCTGCCCAGCCGGCCATCCCGCAAAATATCCGGTCCTCCCGGTGGCAGGCCCTTCTATTTCTTGAAAGACAACCCAAACGATACGTCCGTTGGTTGCAGAACGCCTGTCAGCCACATACCGGCGCCTGCCGTCCCGACAGGCAGGTCGTCCTCCATAAATAGGCTAAGCTCAATACCCGAAGGAGGCACCACCTCAAAGGTGACCGAACACGACGTCCCGTTATAATGGGCTGTTATAGTGGACGTGGATTCTACATCGTGGGCCGTAAACGTTACCACTGCCCCATCGGTTCTATTCAATCTCCCCGGACCATCAGTAATTTCCCACTCAACTTCCCCATCCGCCTTAATGGCCGTTAACAGTACTTGTTCCCCCACACCGAGTTTTTTCCTTTTCCGGTTTTCCGGGTGCGAAGAAACCGTGAGTGTCGCAATTCCCGCGCAGCCATCCCCCTTGGGTTTGGGGCGGATCTGGGCCGGGCTGGAGGCCGGCCATATCCCCAGCCACATTCCCAACATCCAAAGCAACACCCCCTGCGCCCTTTGCCGCCCGCCGCCCACGACACCTCTTCTCCCAAACCCATTTTGCATCATGTTGTTAAGATAACCAGAAGGTCTATTGATTGCCCAGAACCTTTTACCCTTTAGCAAAAAAAGCGGAGGACGGTACATGCGTGAAGCCGGTACACGATTGACAAAATCTGTCCGCTATCTTTCAATGTCCATGGTTTCCCATTCCCCCGAAGGGGCCACATGCAAAGGAAGATATCCATGAAAACGTTTCATATCCTGTTGAGCACCGTCTTGATCGTCCTGGCCTCCCACTGCACGGCATCCGCCCAACGCCTGATTCTTTATGCGGACACCGCGTTGCGGCCGGCTCTGAAGGAGTTACTCCCGGTCTTTACCGAACAAACCGGGTTTGCCGTTCAGCCCACCTTCCAGAGTTCGGATGCCTTGGCGGAACGCATCATGGCCGGCAAGTCGGCCGATATCTTTTTCCCGCTAACGGAGGAGGCGCTGGACAAGTTGATGGAAAAGGGTCTGGTTGATGTGGCATTGAAGCGCAATGTGCTGGTCATCCGGCACGAGGGCGATGTGGTTTACGACACGCAATATCCCACCGCCGCCGTGATGGCGAACACCGAAAACCGCGTTTCAGCCATGGCTTTTTTGGATTTTCTCACGTCGGAAACCGCCCGGCGGGTCTTCACCGAAAAGGGATTTGAGCTACCCTGAACGCCCCTACTCTGGGCTTTCGCGAAGCAATCGGAACCCGACATCCCGGCCGCGGTAATCGGGAGGAAAAAGCTGGCGGTTCTCCACATGTAGGCGCCGAGGCTCCCATTCGGACCAAGCTCCGCCCCGGGCCGGAAAACCATCTGCCTTTCCCTCCGGCGGCGGGACACACCACTCGTATACATTTCCGGCCATGTCGGCGAGGCCGAAGCCATTGGCTGGAAACCGGCCCACCCGCTGGGCCGGCCCTTTGGTATTGAACTGCGCCAGCCGGGCAATCTGCCCACCCCAACCCCACGGATAGGGCGCATCCTCCACCCCGCCCCGGGCCGCCCACACCCATTCCCGCTCCGTCGGCAGACGAATGACACGGCCTTCCAGCCCGGAAAGCCACGTGGAAAAGGCTTCCGCCTCCAAGAAGGTCACTTCCGACACCGCCTGAGAAGCCATCCCGGGCTTGATCCGATATCGCCCCCCGGTCATGGGCTGGATTTGTGCGGTCTCCGGAAAGTCCATGATGGATGCTTCTTCTAAATAGGCTGCAAACTCCTCCACCGTGACTTCATACCGCCCCAATTCACAACCCCCGACCGGTTCATTCCGGCTGACGTGGAAAGGAATGAAACACCATTCCACGGCAAGGCCGATCCGAGCCCCCCATCCCACGGCCGCCATAATGATCCATTTCCACTGCATTTCTCTGCCAGTAAAGCGGATCTGCCTTTGACAATCCATCCTGAAATCCCCATACTGCTTGCAAATAATCAGTGGATCACGAAAGGGCGGCGGATGATGAAAAAGAAAAATGACAATGCCGGTTACGGGATGTTTACCAGCATCTATTGGGTGGTCGGAGGGGGCATTCTTCTAGGTGTTGCCTTGAGTGTCGGATTCAAGGACGAAATCGGCTTGGACCGGATGGAATTGGGATCCATGCTGGGCATCGGCATCGCCCTGGCCTATCTGTTGCTGGCCCTAGTGGACGGATTTGTGCAATACCGGGCGTTCAAGGCCAACCCCCTTCCGGATGATCTGGATTTATCCGACCGCGCCATTGCCCGTGAGCAACTGACGGCTTTGAAAGGACATACCCCCCTGTTGCGCCACATCCGCCGCCTGCTGGCGGCCTGGGCAGTCGGCGCATCCGGCCCCCAAGTGGCGACCATCGCCGCCAACCAGATGAACCGCACCTTGGTGATGCTGGGTGTGGAGGGCGTCGGCATTTTCGCCATTTTGTTTGCGTGCGCCGATTTCGGCCCCCCGCAAATGATCCTGACTCTGAGTTCCGTCCTGATGGTGATGGTGATTCTAGTGGCCATCGGCCGCTTCCAGTTGGCCTCCCATCTGGCGGGTTATATTGAATCCAACCTATTGGCGCGAATCGGAAACGATAGCCCGGCCGCAGCGGCGGATTCCTTTGCATCGGCTGCGGCGCAGGCGGTGGCCACTTCCACCGAGGCATTAGCACAGGCGCAAACCCAAGCCGCGGATGCCTTCGCCCGGATGCAGGAAAAAGCCGGAGGGCAGTTGGCTCAGGCCCAATCTGCGGTTGCCAAACAGCTGGACCGCATCACGGAAATGGCGGCTTCCATCGACCGGATTTTGAAGTTACAGGAGTCCGTGAACGGGGCGCTCCAAGGCATCAGCGCCACGGAAGAATTCAAAAGCACGCTGCTGGAGTTGAAGCGGCATCTGTCCGAATCGGACGAGCTGTTGCGCAACGCGGCCAAGCCCCGCACCATCCGGTTGGTGGAAAAAGATCCAGAATAGATGGTTCTCCATGCATATGGATGACTCCCACACCGCCCCCGGAGCGAATTCTTCGCCGGGGGCGGATGGCGTTTCGCGTCCCGAAACGCTACCGGCCGGTTTGTACCTGGTCGGCACACCGATTGGTAACCGGGAGGATATCACGTTGCGCGCCCTGCGAATCCTCCGGAGCGCCACCCATATCCTGGCGGAGGACACACGGCACACCCAGATTCTGCTGGATACCTACGGCATCCGCACCCCGATGATTTCGTATCACAAATTCAATGAACGAACCCGCACAGGCGACATCCTTCACCGGATCCGGGCCGGAGAATCCTTGGCCCTGGTGACGGATGCGGGTATGCCGGGTATTTCCGACCCCGGCGCCATTGCCGCTCGGGCGGTCCGGGAGGCCGGAATGCATGTAACGGCCATCCCTGGGCCGTCCGCCCTCACCATGGCGATCGCCCTCTGCGGATGCCCCCATGCCCATGGCTTTTTGTTTGAAGGCTTTCTGGACCACAAAACAGCGGCACGGCGGAAAAAACTCCGCGAGCTAGCGGCATGTTCCCATCCGGTGGTGTTTTATGAATCCACCCACCGGCTCCTGAAGCTGTTGGATGAGGTGGAAGAGGAGCTTGGGCCGGAACGTCTCCTCTTTATTGCGCGCGAACTGACGAAAAAATTTGAAGAGACCCTTCATGGAACGCCAACAGATTTGCGAACGCATTATCAGACCCACTCCCTGAAGGGAGAGTTTGTCGTGGTTCTGTTTCCACGCTCCCGGCGGGAGCAAAAAAATGCAACTACCGGATCGGCGTCATGGGCGCCGATGTCTTCAGGGAATACGTAATTCCGCCATACACAACGACGACCTTGGTCCCGGGAAGTTCAATCTCTGCCAGCGGCGCCCCGTCTTTGACTGTCGTCACGCCGTAGTAGCGAATCATCTTCATCAGTTCTCGGATATTCGCTTCTTCCATGCTTTCCACATAGACCGACCATCCCGGCACATCCTCCAATGTCGCCGGAATTTCCTCCCCCCGCATCATCTGGTAATGAAAAATGAAGTTGTACATCCGCTGTAGGGCATCGGACGCCTGTGCCACTGTCCATGCCTCCGGCGCGTGGCGGCGGCAGGCCTGCGTCCCGCCCAGCCAAACCAGCGCAATCACCAGCGGGATCCAAACATATCGGAGCTTCCGCATGGCAAAGGGCCTATTCCCCATTCCCAGAGGGAAAGGACGTCTTCCATTTCAGGGACTGGCTGAAAATGAACGCGCAGGAGGACAACGGAGCCGCTGGAGCATCGTATGCATGGAATTCCTCCCCCGGTCTCCGGCATTCCGCCGTCGGGATGGATGCCATCCATGGTCTTCGGCGAACCGAGAGCGGGAAAAGGTACGCCGAAGCGATCCTCACGCTCTTATTCACCGGATTCCACCTCTTGAATTTGGTCCGGAATCAATACAGGCGCCGCCGCCTTTTGAATCCAGTATTCGCGCCCCTTCACCCGGACGCGCTTGTCCTGCAGAGCACGGAATTTCGATGCGTCACCATACACATGGCATAGAATCTGCCAGCGGTTGTTCTGCCAGCGCACCACTCGGTACCGGGTGGGGGCTTCGTTGATCAGTGGGGCCGCACGCAAAAGGCCCTCCATTTCCGCTATGCGCCCCTGGCCCTCCAGCGGAATCAACTTTAAATCCGCAGGAGGCGGCACCGGAATGTCCCGGCCGACACGCCCCTCCACGGGAACGGAGGGAGAAATGATGGGCGTCGGCCCCGCCGGGCCCCGAACATCGCCCACGCGTTCCACGGGGGGGGGCTCGATAGTGGATGCCACCTCCTCCACGGCCCCGGCTGTTTTTTCCCTTGGCTTCCGGACCTTTTTGACTGGCGCCGACACATCCTCTTGCGTGGGCGTCAGAATGGAGGCTGCCTCCTCAACTCCATCGGCTGGAAGAAAATCCACATATTCCTTGGAAATCCATACATGTGTTCCCTCCGGAGGAGCGATTTTCAGCCAGTCCTGAAATTCCCCGCGGGGCTCCACCACCGTTCCCAGCGGCAGGGTATGCACAATGTGATAGTTGATGCTGGAACCCGCACGCACATTCACCCGGTTGGCACCGATGGTATTCCGGGGCTGCTGCACATACTGCTTGCTCACCCACAGCTCCACGGAATCCGGAGCTTCCACCTCCACCCATTCTTCGCCGATCTCCCGGGCGGTCAACACCGTGTCATAATCCACCTGCCCCACCACATCCGCATTGCGCTGGGGCTTGGCGCGAAGATTCACACGGTTGGCCGTCACCCGAACAGGCGTCTGGGCGGAGGACATGAGAGGAACGGCCAGCAGGCACAGGATGAAAATAAACGGTTTCATAAAAAAAAGCATAGGCGACGATCCGGTAATCAGCAAGCCGAATAGGTTGATTGTTTAGGGGAAATGGGGTAAACAATGGCGCATTATGTCAATTCCATCAAAACACAGAGGATTGGGCCGGGGTTTGGATGCGCTGATTCAAGGCGGATCAGGCCGACCGGCCGCCGCCAAAGCTACGGCTAAACCGGCCGCCAAGGCCGCCACACCGAAAAAGACGGCGTCTGCCCCCGCCGCTCCAGCGAAGGCTGTCCTCGCCGAATCTTCCGCGGGCCAGGCAGTCCGGATGGTGTTGGTGGAAAAAATCGTCCGGAACCCGTGGCAGCCCCGCCGTGAATTTGCAGCGGAAGCATTGCAGGAACTGGCTGACTCCATCAAGGCCAAAGGCCTTCTGCAACCCGTTCTGCTACGCCGACGCGACGACGACGGCTTCGAGCTGATTGCCGGGGAACGCCGGTATCGCGCCGCCCAGCTGGCGGGGCTCTCTGAAATTCCGGCGCTTCTGCAGGAAGCAACAGATGTGGATTCCATGGAGCTGGCGCTCATTGAAAACATTCAGCGTGCGGATTTGAACCTGATGGAAGAGGCCGAAGGCTATCGAACTCTAGTTCAAGCCGGACTGACGCAAGACGAAATTGCCCGCCGGGTGGGAAAGGCGCGGGCCACCGTGGCCAATATGCTGCGTCTGCTGGAGCTTTCTGATTCCATCAAGCGCGCCTTGGCGAATGGCACCCTATCCGCCGGACATGCCAAGGTCCTGCTGGGTGTGGAAGAATCCAATCGGGAGCTCCTTGCGGCCCGGGTCATGGCCCAGGGCCTGTCGGTCCGTGCGTTGGAAAAGCTTGTGGCAGGCTTGTCAAATATCCGCCGTCCCCACCAACCAGCGCCTAAGGCAGAAACCGGGAAAACAGATGAAAAGGCGGCAAAGCATCTGAAATTTCTGGCCGACCGCATGCAGCAGGAACTGGGCACGAAGGTTCACCTAGCGCCTGCACGCCAGTTGGTCGACGGCAAACGCGAAATGGGCCGGATTGTGATCGAATTTTTCGACAATGAAGATTTGTCCCGCCTCTTGGAAACGCTCAATTTGGGCGATCTGGCATAGAACGGCCTTGCGATGACATGGTATGACGAGCGTCTGGAAGCTCGGGCGCGTGCGTATGAATGGTCCCAATCGGCCTTGTTTATTCTCCGCTTCGGCCTCTTGTATGCGCTGGCGGCCCTTTTCTGGACTTCTGGATTGGCGAGGCTTCTGGCAGATGGCCTCCGAAGTTACTTTTCCGCTTCATGGCTGTGGCCCATGACCCACATCTGTTTTGTCGCTTTTTCTGTCTTAGCCTATGAAATCATTCTGTTTCCGCTGTCGGTGCTGGCGGGGTTTTCCCTAGAACAGGCCTATGGGCGGCAGCCGATCGAATTCAACCGCTGGTTCATGGGATATACGGGCACCCTGTTGCTGGAAACCCTGCTCTGGACCGCCGGCTTCACGGCGTTGTATTCCCTGATGTGGTTGTTCCCGATGTGGTGGTGGCTGGTTGCAGGCGGCGCATATGCCTTTTTTGTGATCGGGCTGAGCGTGTGGGGCCCCTCCCTCCTCCTTCCGCGAGTCCGGGCCCCCGTCGAGGTGGACGATCCTTCGTTGCTGAAGCGTCTTCGCGTGGTAGCGGGGGAAGCCGGGCTGGAACTGACTGGCCTGGCCTATTGGGAGGTGGATGAAGGGAACACCGCCGCCCCGGTTATCCTGGCCGGCACGGGCCGGAAACGGAACGTGATTTTCTCCACGCGTGCTTGGCGGGTGTATGACCCATCCCAAAAGCTGTTCGTGGCCGCGCGCCAGATGGCCGGGCACAAAAGCGGGGCCGATCTAAAGCTGATCGCTCTTCAAATTGCATTGGCTCTCGCAGTTCTTTATGGCGCCGACCGGATTGTGGAACGCTTCGTCCATGGCCGCGGCCTTGCCAGCGCCTTTTTGCCTGAACTCATGCCCTTCTGGGTTGTGTCGCTTTTCGGCCTTACCGCCTTGATGGGGATGGGCATGCACGCCCTAATCCGCCGGGAGGAATTGCGCTGCGACCGCTTCGCCCTTCGCCATGCCGGTGGAAAGAACGTTTTGCTGGCCTGCCTGCGCCGGGATTTTGAATATGAGCCATTTGCGTTTCATGCGTCCTGGTGGCAGCTTCTGTTCGTCCGGGATGCGCCATCGCCGGAACAGCGCCTTACACAAGCCGAACAGAATCCGGAATAGATTACGCTTGGCGGACAGGGCGGCCGGTTGATAGGGTTGCTTCCGGTTTTGTGTGTCTATCTTAGGGAATTTTTACATGAATAAACGATGTTGGACGCGATGGATTGGTGTCGGCTGGATCATGGCCGTAGCGACGGGGTGGGCCCAGGGCCAATTGATCGAGGCCCCAACACCCGACGTGCCGTTGGCGGCCTCCGCCACCCCGGAGGGCGTCATGGACATCCAGGCCGACTCCCTGTCCTATGATGCCGCCCGGCGGCTGGTGATTGCCGACGGCCATATCTTCGTGGCGCGCGGCACGGATTCCGTGGCCGGAGACTACGCCGAAGTGGACACCCTCGCCGAAACCGTCCATGCCAAAGGCAATCTCGTCATCCACTATCAGGGGAACGTGTGGAAAGGTGAGGAAGCCGTATATAATTTCCGAACGGGAGTGGGTGATTTCGGCCAATTCGAGCTTTCCGCCGACGTATATTCCATCACCGCCCGGGACTCACGGCGCGTTTCCCCTCAAAAGGTGGAACTGGACGGCGTTGTGCTGACCACGTGCGAGCCGGACAATCCGGAATATTCCGTCCGGGCGGCATCTGCCACGCTGGAAAACAATGAAATTCTGCGGGCCAAGCACATCCGCTTCCAACTGGGCCCTGTCCCCTTTTTCTATTTTCCCTACGTGCGGGCCAATATCAACGCCTTCGATAATTTTGAATTCACCCCCGGCATGAGTTCCTCCATGGGACCGTTTCTGTTGACCGCCTACCGCCATTCCATCAATGACATCTGGACGAGCCGCACCCACTTGGATCTTCGGCAAAAACGGGGCATTGGGCTCGGCGAGGATCTGTTGTGGAAGGATCCGGCCGGCGCCTACTCCGGCATGGCCCGCGTATACTACACCCACGATCAGGAACCTTGGCGAAATGACTCCCAGCGTGTGGAGCGGGAGGACTTGATCGACCGGGACCGCTATTGGCTCCATCTGGACGACCGCCACAACCTGACCGACCGAGATTATTTGATCACCGAGCTGAATTATGTCTCCGACCCCTGGGTGTTGAATGATTTTTTTGATGACGAATATCAGAATAATGTGCAACCCGAAAACCGGATCACGCTTTCCCACCGCGGCGACCGGTATACGGCTGGCATCGGCTTGAACATGCGGCTGAATGATTTTTACGGCAACGTCAACCGGTTGCCGGAAGCCTTTCTCGATTTCAACCGCCAGCAGATTTTCAACACACCCTTCTTCTATGAAGGCGAAAACACCCTGAGCTATTTGGACCGTGTCTTCCCAGATGATTCCACCCGCGACGACTACAATGCCTTCCGCTTTGACTCCTACAACATGGTATATTGGCCAACCCGCCATTTCGGCTTCCTGAGCTTGATTCCTCGGGCCGGCTACCGCGGCACCTATTATTCCAAAACACGCGAAAGCTCCACCGTCACCAATGTCATCCCGGTGCTGGATGAATTTGGTGTCACCATCGGCACCACCAATGAAGTCGAGGAGCTCCTCCGCGACGGTGCCGCCGTGTGGCGTAATCTGCCGGAACTCGGTCTGGAGACCTCCTTCAAAGCCTTTGGCAGCCTATACCGGGGCCCCACCGGTATCGGGGAAGATGAGGATCTGCGCCACGTGGCAGAACCCTACGCCAATTACACGATGCGCTTTGAACCCAATGCCCTCCCGGATGAATTATGGGCGTTCGACTCCATTGACGACCTGGATGAACGAAACGATCTACGGCTGGGAATGCGAAACTACCTGCAGACCAAGCGAAATGGGTCTCTGCACAACCTCGCCTACCTAGATGTCTACACGACATTGCTGATGGATCCGAATAAGGACCAAAAAAGCCTAGGGGACATCGGCTTCCGCTCCGAACTTCGCCCCCTCTCATGGCTGTATTGGGACTTCGATGGAGCCTATGACACCCAGGAAAGCGGATTCCGCAACTTCAACACCCAGGTGGGGCTGGACGCCTCCGATGTCTTCACCCTAGGCATGGATTACCGGTACACGCGGGACCGTCGCAACCAACTGGCCGGAGACCTCATGCTACTGCCCGAGCAACGCTGGTCCGCCCGGCTTTACGCACGGATGGATTTGGATGATTCGGAACTGGAAGAACACTCCTACTACCTCGTCCACCGGACGCGTTGCCTCGGCATCGGTGTTGGCCTGCGAATCCGGCCGGAAGTCGGCAATACCGGTGAAGACGACTATACTTTCTGGTTGCGAATTTGGCCTTTGGCATTCCCGCAATTTATGAGCTCGATTGGAGGCTGATTCATGTCTGATATCCATCTTGTCACAGGAGGTTGCGGGTTCATCGGGTCCAATTGCGTCCATCGGCTGGTTGCAAAAGGAAAGCGCGTCCGGATTTTTGACAACCTCTCGTCCGGAAACAGGGACAATCTGGATGGAATCGAAGCAGAGGTGGAATTCATTGAGGGGGATTTGCGGGATGCCGCCGCTGTCCGAAATGCCATGCGGGGGGTTCGGCATGTCTTTCACTTTGCCGCCACGGCCTCCGTTCAGGCCTCCGTGGAGGATCCCGCCACCACGCACGACATCAACTTGACCGGCACGTTGAATGCCCTGATTGCCGCCCGGGATGTGGGCGTCGATCGGTTTATTCTGGCCTCTTCCGCCTCCGTCTACGGAAATTCCCCCGAAATGCCCAAGCGGGAGGACATGATGCCGGAACCCCTGACCGGATATGCCCTGACCAAGTTAAGCGGCGAATATTATGGCCGGGTGTTTCATGATTTATATGGCCTGCAGTTCTATGCCCTCCGCTACTTCAACGTATTCGGCCCCCGCCAAAATCCGGGCTCGCACTATGCTTCCGTCATCCCGCTGTTCATGCGGGCCTATCTCTCGGGCCGACAGCCCATAATTTATGGAGACGGGGAACAAACCCGGGACTTCACGTTTGTGGAAGATGTCATTGAAGCCAATCTGCAGTGCCTGAGCGCACCCTCTTCTTCTTCGGGGAACGCCTACAACATCGCTTACGGGAACCGGATTTCCATCAATGCCTTGGGCACCGCCATCGCCAAACTGGTCGGCATGCCCTATGAACCGGAATACCGCCCCGCCCGCCAGGGAGACATTCGCGAATCCCAGGCGGACGCCTCCCTTGCAGAACGTGTTCTTCGATGGATGCCTGCCCAGACCTTTGAGGATGGCCTTTTGGCCACCTTCAATTGGTTCAAAATCTACCAGATGAAATCCACACCGGCTCCGTCGGGAAGTGTTTGATTTTATATGCAACATGAAATATCCTGTTCCCGCTTGTTTTGAATTCTGAAAAGAGGAGTGGTAGATGAAAATTTCAGTGGTAGGTACGGGATATGTGGGCTTGGTGACCGGCGCATGTTTTGCAGACGCCGGGCATGACGTCCTGTGCATCGACAATGATCCCAAAAAAATTAAAATGCTCCACAATGGTTTCATGCCGATTTATGAGCCGGGCCTGGATGCGATTGTCGAGAGGAATGTGAAACTGGGCCGTTTGAAATTCAGCACCTGCATCAAAGAAGGAACAGAATTTGCCCCGGTCATTTTCATTGCCGTGGGGACCCCGCCGGGCGTTGGCGGCGAAGCCAACATGACCTATGTGGAACAAGTCGGCCGTCAGGTTGCGGAAAACATGACCGAATACCGGCTGCTGGTTGAAAAAAGCACCGTCCCCGCCCAGACCAGTGAATATTTGAAGCGCACCGTTCTGAAGTATTTGCGGGCAGATACCGATTTTGATGTGGCCTCCAATCCGGAATTCCTTAGAGAAGGCACCGCCATTGAAGATGCCACGCATCCTGACCGGATCGTCGTCGGCGTGGACAGCGACCGCGCTGCAGACCTGCTGGAGGAAATTTATCGCCCCATCCTAGAAAAGGGAGGCGGTGCGTTTTTGCGCATGAGCGTCACCAGCGCGGAGCTGGCCAAACATGCCTCCAACTCCTTTCTGGCCATGAAGATCTCCTATATCAATGCGGTGGCGCGGATTTGTGAGCTGGCCGGCGCGGATGTCGAACAAGTGGCCAAGGGCATGGGGCTCGATCCACGGATCGGCCCGCGTTTTCTGAACGCCGGCGTGGGGTATGGCGGTTCCTGCTTCCCAAAAGATGTAGATGCCTTTGTCCGCCTGGCGGATGCCCTCGGCTGTGAATTCACCTTGTTGAAGGAAGTGCAGAACATCAACAAGTCCCAACGCGAATATGTCATGAAAAAAATCAAGCAGGAGCTGTGGGTGGTCCAGGACAAGAAAGTGGCGATTTTCGGCCTGGCCTTCAAACCTGAAACGGATGATGTTCGAGAAGCGCCCAGTTTGTATTTTGTGCCCAAACTTCAGGAAATGAAGGCCAAGCTGACCGCATGGGATCCGGTTGCCGAAAGCAAGTTCAAGGAAATCCATCCCGATTTGGACTGCGTACAGGACTTGTATGAATGTGCCAAGGATGCCGACCTTCTGCTCATTTTGACGGAGTGGAGCGAAGTGAAAAACATGGACCTCCAAAAGCTTAAGAACGTCATGGCGTCCCCCGTCATTGTGGACGGACGGAACATCTTCCACCCGGAGGAGATCCGCTCGCTCGGGTTCACCTACCACAGTGTAGGCCGTAACTAACCTCCTTTCGTCGAAAGCCGCGGGTCTCCCGCGGCTTTTTGTTTTTCCGCCCCGATATTTTGGGGCTTTCGTTTCGGGTAAATATCAGGTAGAATCCCGATCATGAAAGCGATCTATATTTTACTGGCTTCATTCTTGGTGTTTTTTCCTGCCGCCTTTCTTACCGCTGGGGAAGGAGATGCGGCCATCGTCGCGCCCAAAATCGTTTGCGCCGAGCCGGTGTATGATTTTGGGGAGCGAAGCAATACGGAAATCGTGGAGCACGCCTATCCGATCCAGAACGACGGCACCCTGTCATTGGAGATCAAATCTGTTCGTGCCTCTTGCGGGTGCACAGCCGTCAAGCCATCCCGGGATGTCATCGCTCCCGGCGAAAAGGCTTGGATTGAAACCCGCTTTGACCTGCGCGGCCGAACCGGGCAGCAGGTCAAAATCATCACCGTGGAAAGCAATGATCCCCAGTCCCCAGTCCTCCGCCTGCAAATCAAGGGTGTCGCGCTTCAAAAACTACGCGCCCAGCCCTCGAATATTTTCTTCGGTCGGATCAGCAAGGATTCCCCACGGCATCGCTCCTTCGATGTCATTTCCGAGGCAGGGCCCATCCAGATTCTGTCGTACCGGACGGATCACCCCTCGCTGAGCATCACCCAGGTGGAATCTCCTGAAACGGATGGAAGCCAGCACCGGTTTGATCTCCGCTTAGCGGACGATCTGCCTGAGGGCAATCTAAGCGGGACCATCTATGTCAAAACCGATATGCCGGGACAAGGGGATGTCCGCATTACCGTGCATGCCTTCATCCCGGCGGAAAACCGTTAACCTGGGCGAGAGCCGCCCGCCCCCTTTCCGATGAAAGGCCCCAGCGAATTCAAAGGTGTTTGGAAACCGTTCATGGCTTCATGCGCAATCCTGTTGCTCATTGCAGGAGGCACGGGCCTAGTCGTGAACGCGCTCCGCCCCGCCTCCTCCCGCCTCCCATGGGCAAACGATTGGTCCCGGCATATTGAAGCCAAAGCGTTTCAAGCCGGCATACCGGTCACCTTCTTGATGGGTGTACGGGAAAGCCTGCTGGACGAGGACATTGTGGTGTTGGATGCCCGGCCATATGAAAAATTCATGGAAGGCCACCTGCCTGGGGCATGGTCGCTTCCGATTGGAGAAGTCGGTGAACGAATCGGCGATTACGTGCACCTGCTCGCGGCGGAAACTCCTTTGCTCCTCTATTGCGATGGAGCCGATTGCTCCGACTCTTTGGAACTGGCCATTGAATTACGTGGATATGGATTTTCGGATGTCACACTGTATCCCGGCGGATATGAAGAGTGGCAGGCCTATGGCGGAGACATCGTGAGCGGGGGAATGCCATGACGCGCCCGGTTCGCCCCTTTTATATTTGGGTTGCCCGGCTGGCGGTGGGAGGCCTGTTCTTGGCCGCATGCCTATCCAAGATCCACGACCCGCAAGCCTTTGCATTGGTTGTATATCGGTACCGCCTCCTGCCGGACATCCTGATCAACATCATGGCCATCCTGTTGCCATGGATGGAGTGCGTCACGGCGTTAGCCGTCCTGTTCGCCACCGCACGCTGGAGAGCCGCCGGCTCGTTCCTCATCGGTGGCATGCTGCTTGTCTTCACCTTGGCCATTTCGCTCAATCTCATCCGCGGAATTGAAATTTCCTGCGGTTGTTTTTCCACACGAGCGGATGTCGCCGTGTCGGACGGATGGAACCTGTTTCGGAATGTTGCTTTGATTTGGCTGTCCACTGTGGTATTTTTGGATGCCTTTCGGCGTATGCAGGCCCAGGCAGAGGAACGCCCATCATGACCCCTTCCCTTCAGTCCATCTTTGAAGTATTTTCCGTGGGTGCCGGCCCATCCAGCACCCACAGCATGGGCCCTCAACGAGCCGCCCGCCTGTTTCTCCAATCGTTGGATGCCCCGCCCGCCCGTGTGCGGGTCACCCTCTTCGGAAGCCTGGCGGCCACAGGACGTGGACACTGGACGGACCGGACATTGGTCCGGACCTTGGATCCCATTCATGTGGACGTGGTGTTTGATTCTCAAACCGCCCCCCTGCCGCATCCCAATACGCTGAAGTTCGAAGCCTTTGATTCCGCCGGGCAACTGCTCAGGGAATGGACGGTCTGTAGCATCGGAGGCGGAAATCTGGAGGATGCGGAAGGACGTCCCATTGACTCCGTGGCCCTGCCAACGGACTATCCGGTTTCCAACATTGCCGAAGCCATGAATTACTGCCGTGCCAACGATATGGCCTTCTGGCAGCTGGTGGAACAGGTGGAAACAGACCTCTGGCCGCGTGTGGAAGCCATTTGGGATGTCATGAGTGAGACCGTCAAGCGTGGGCTGACCAGCACGCAGATCATTCTGCCCGGCACCTTGGAACTGCCCCGGCGGGCCGGTGTGATCTGGCATCGGACGAAGGAATTGAAGGGGACAGCCAAGGAACTGGGCTTGGTGTCCGCATACGCCATGGCCGTTGCAGAAGAAAATGCCGCAGGGCTCCAAGTGGTGACCGCCCCGTCCTGCGGTGCCGCCGGTGTGCTACCGGCGGTGCTGTATTTTTTCAAACAGATTCGCCGAATGCCAACACGGAAAATCCTGGAAGCGTTGGCCACCGCTGGATTGTTTGGCGCTTCCATCCGGGCCAATGCCACCGTATCCGGCGCCGAAGCCGGATGCCAGGCGGAAATCGGTTCCGCCTGCTCCATGGCGGCGGCCGCCGCCGCTCAACTGAATGGAGCCACGTTGAACCAAATTGAGTACGCCGCGGAAATGGCCATGGAACATAACCTCGGGCTGACCTGCGACCCTGTGGAAGGCTATGTGCAGATTCCCTGCATCGAGCGAAATATGAATGCGGCGCTCCGTGCCATCGAATGCGCCGCCTTCACGTTGCTGACGGACGGACGGCACCTCATCAGTTTCGATGATGTCATCGAAGTCATGAACAGCACGGGGCGGGATCTGCAGGCGGCCTACCGGGAGACATCGGAAGGCGGCCTGGCCAGCCTATGGCGCCGGGACATCGAAAGCCGCCTGAAGTAGCAGTCGAAATCATGAGTACGTTGAAAAATGAATTTTCGTGGTCTTTTTCCCGGCACGACATTTTTCAATCCTGCCTGAAACGCTATTACTTCACCTATTATGCCTCTTGGGGAGGCTGGCAGGCGGATGCCCCGGCCCATGTGCGTGAAGTATACATGCTAAAAAAACTTTCCACTCGTTTCCAATGGGCCGGGCACCATGTCCACCAAGCGATTGCCGACCTGATCCGGGAAGAACGCACCCCTCTTTCTGCTTCCATGATCTCGCACATTGTGGAACAACGGCTGGATCACATGCGCCGAGAATTCCGCCAGTCCCGGGCGGGCGCCTACCACTTGGACCCCATTCACACGCCCGGGCTATTCGAACATGAATATCGGTTGGAGTTGCCTCCAGAGGAGTGGAAAGCGGTGGCAGAACGGGTGGCCATAGCCCTGCATCGTTTCCTGAATTCCGAGGTTTGGGCGTTTCTGGTCTCCCTGCCGCCCGACGCCTTCCTTTCTATGGAACGGCGCTCTCATTTTATTCTTGATGGTCTGACTGTTTTCGCCATCCCCGACCTAGTGGTCCGTCAGAATAGGCGGATATTGATTTATGAGTGGAAAACCGGCCTGTCCCCCTTGCTGGAACACCGGATGCAGTTGGGAACGTATGTGCTCCTAGCCATGGACCGCTGGACGGCGGATCCATGCGAAATCGAGGGGATCGCATACAATCCGATCATGAGCCAACGTGAATCCTTTTGTTATTCAGCGGGTGAAGTGGAGGAGGTGAAGGAATTTATCCGGGATTCGGCCGATGAAATGCTTTTCCCCC
>JAISGX010000083.1 GCA_031262805.1 Verrucomicrobiota bacterium
GCCCGCCGCAAGAACCGCCGAGCATCGCACGGCGATGAGGGCGGCAACGGCGAAGCCTCGAGCCATTAGCGAATTTTCCATGGGTTCTCCTTGGCGCTTGTAACGGTTGAAATCGTACAGAAGCCGAAGCGAAAGCAAAAGGAGAAAATAGAGGGGGATGACGAATCGTTTTACCGGCAAGACGGACGCCACCGCCGGGCCACCCACCGGCGCCTCGTTCCCTGCGTCCGTTGCGTGAGACACTTTCGGTTCTATTTTTCAGGCCTTTGCGCCCTATGCTTCTTCGGGCCGCGTTGCGTCTCATTATCAGGTACATGGGTGGGTGGAAAACGGTGGGGATTTTTCTTCCGCAACCGAGCGGATTCTGGTTCAATCCGCCACCATGATCATCGATTTCCATGCCCATGCCTTTGAAGATGCGCTGGCCGACAAAGCTATCTCCCGCTTGGAGGAGGCCGGCGGCATCACCGCGTTTTTGGACGGCCGGATCGGTTCGCTGCGAACATTGATGCAGCAAAACGGCATCCGCCGTAGCGTCCTGTGCCCCATTGCCACGAAACCCAAGCAATTCGACGGCATCCGACGTTGGGCACGGCTGGTCCGCGACACTCACCCCGAATTTGAACTGTTGCTCTCCATCCACCCAGATGATCCGGATGCCCTGGCGCACATCGACGACGTGGCGGAGGAAGGATTCAAAGGCGTCAAATTCCATCCCTATTACCAACAGTTCACCATCGACGAGCGGCGGCTATATCCGCTCTATGAACGGCTGACGGAGCGAGAGCTGATGGGCGTGTTCCATTGCGGCTTTGACATTGCGTTCCCCCGGGAGCGCATCGTGGATCCACAACGGATCCGGCGAGTGGCGGACGATCTGCCGAACTTCCGCCTGATCGCCACCCATTTCGGCGGTTGGGAGGATTGGCAGGAGTCGCTCCGGCATTTGATCGGGCGGCCTATTTACATTGAAACCTCCATGACGCTTTCCTATGCCTCTCCCGAGACCATCCGGGAAATGGTGGCCAACCATCCGACGGACCACCTGTTGTTCGGAACCGATAGCCCCTGGGGGGATGCCGAGGATGAACTGGCCCGGTGGCGGGCCATGGACCTTCCGCCGACCGTGCTGGAGCAGATTCTCGGAGGCAATGCCGAACGCCTGCTCGGTCCTGCCCCCGGGGCCGTCTAGGGAACGTCGATTGTCTTGCGGTAAACGACAAACCCGCCGGTCCGCGGCCAATCCCGGCTTGGCCGGAGTCCTGAGGCCTTGGACAACATACCGAGGAAAGGATCCGGCTGTACCCAGATATAGGGTTCCTCCGGCGGGCCTTTCACTCCTGTGCCGCCGACCTCCGGCCAAGCGGAATCGTCGTAGTCCGGCCGCTCCCAGGATCCCTGCGGATTAAATGCGAATGTCCATGTGGAATCGGTGACGGCCATCCACTCCTGCTTGCGAAGGGCCAGCTGAATCCAGTCGGGATACGCCTGCCGTCCGGCGGCCAGCACGAGCGTGTGCCGCCCCGGCGGGAGGGCGATGGATTCTGCCACCGGCTGTTCCGGATGGCCGGCCTGCAGCACCTCGCGGCCATCCACGAACAGACGGGCAGGCATGTTGGCATAAAGTACGGCCGTCGCCGTTTCGCCCGCCCGCTCACGGCGGAGGGCCTCCGCCGCGAAGCGCACCGCTTCGTTTTCATCCTCCAGAAAGCGGGCAACCGGGTCTGGGCCTCCCAGCTTTTCCTCCAGCAGGGCCAGTCGGAATTCCAGCATCCGGCGATCCACCGGGGTCCATTGGGATGCCTCCCGGCGAAAGCGGAGGAGCAATTCATCGTGTTCTCCGCGGTCATCCGCCAAGCGTTCAAAATTCCACAGGGCCGTCATCAGGGACATAGGCTCCAGGCGGTTGTCTCGCGGGCGCGTCCGGTAGTCCGCACGGAGGCCGACGGTATCCGCCTTCTGCGGAACAGAGAGGTAATACCAAGATACGCTTTCAAAATAGGCCCGGTTCAACTGCTCGGGGCCGCGTTCGAATTCCATATCCAGCGACTGCCGGAAGCGGGAGGGATCCATCCAATGCACGCGGTATTGCACAGTTCGGAACGGCTCCTTCACGAACAGGCCATGCGAGGGCCCAGCCATGACGTTCTGGTAATACCAGCCGCCGTTGAAATAATCTTCCAAACCGGTTCCCAGCCAGCCGGGCGTCTTCTCGGCATCCTTCCGGATGCTTTCATCCCCCTCCAGCACCCAATAGGATCCATCCAGCGCACAGACCGACACCAGACAACCTACGAATTTACCGTTACCTTTCACCCGGAGGATGGGGTGCGGCCGGCCGACATCGTTGGGCATGCTCCGCCACCACCCGGAATGGAAATATCCCAGCGGCTTCAACGCGTCCTCATCCGTCTTTTCCACCCAGGCGCGAAGGGTGACCGGCACGGACGGAATGCGGCCCGCTTCCAGCCGCACCGTCATGGAGTGGTGAAACGGCATCGGGAAGGCGGAAAACAGGGTGTCGCGTTCCATGCCGAAAAAGAGCGACTGCGTCCGGATCCGAAACCAGGGCATGCCGCAAAAATCGCCCAGCGGCACCCGCACGCTGTCCTCCGCCGCGCCATCATACCGGATGGACACCATCCAGTCCCGGAGGATGTCGTTGCGCAACTCTTCCGGAATTTGCGACCACTCCGGTTCGAACTCCAGCCGGTGGACCACGGCCGGACCTTCCAGCCGGAAACCCGCCGTCCAATCCGCCAGCACCGTCTCCACGCGCTCCCCGGCGGGCGGCAAGCGTTTGCGGGCCCACACCTGCCGCACCTGCTCTAGGCCGCGGAGATCCCGCTCGGGCAGGGGCCAAGCAAAGGTATCCACCAGCGTCCGGCGCGGAAGCCGGGATTCGGAAACCTGGAAATACAATTTTGGCTGGCCACCGTCGGCATCGGGGGCACCCGCTTCGCATTCAATGCGAAGCCCCTGGGCATATGGCATGGGCACAAAGGAATACCAGCAATAATTGTTATATTCCGCCAGCGGCGCCAGAAAAGGCTCCATGTGCCCGCCGAACAGCTCCTGGATGGCCCCTTCGAGGCGAGGCGAGGCCTCGCCGTCGAAATAAAACCGAAAGCGGTGCGGCACGCCTTCCCGGGCGCCGGTGAACCACATGCGCGAGACATAACCCGGCCCCTTCAAATCCACCAGCACCTTCCAGCCGGGCGTCTCGGAATCCCGCAGGAAATTTCCATAATCCTCGTTTCCACCCGTTCGGTCGTAGGAGGAATGCAGGCGGGTGTCCGGCTGATCCAGACGCGCCAGCGTCATCGGATCGGCCAAACGTGCCGCCAGCGAGGCCACCGTCACGGCATCCTCCACGGAAGGGCCGCCGCAGCCCGCGCATACCGCCGCCCATCCGAACCCGATTAAAAAACGCCACGACTGCCTTATTTTCATCTCGCCCTTTTACCATGCATGGATATCATGCACAAACGAACTTTATCGAATATGAGTATAGAGCGCTTTCAACGGATTTTGGTGACGGGTTCCTCCGGCTTTCTCGGACATCACGTCATGCCACAGCTGAAGCAGGCCTTTCCGGACGCCGAGCTCATTGGCGTTGGACGGAAGGACTACGACCTGTTGCAGCCGGGAGCGCCCGCCGCCATGCTGAAGGACATCCAGCCGGATTGCCTGATCCACATGGCCGCCAAATCCGGCGGCATCCTCACCAACAAGAGGAGACCGGCAGATTTCTTTTATGAAAACTTGGTCATGAACACCCACACCTTCCACGAAGCATGGAAGGCGAAGGTTCGGAAATTGGTGACGTTCATGGGCGGCTGTTCTTATCCTTCCGGCGCCCGCTCCCCCATCGGGGAAGACCAGATGTGGGATGGATATCCCCAGATGGAAAGCGCGGGGTATTCCGTGGCCAAGAAGATGCTGTTGACGCAATCCTGGGCCTACCGCGTCCAGCACGGTTTCAACTCCATCGTGCTGATTCCCGGCAATGTGTATGGCGAGTGGGACAATTTCAACCTAGAGGAAGCCCACGTGATCCCGGCCTTGATCCGCAAATATGTGGAAGCTGCGGAACGCGGCGATGTCACCATCACCGCGTTCGGCTCCGGACGGCCCACCCGGGATTTTGTCTATGCCGGGGACGTCGCCGCCGTGGTGCCGTGGTTCGTGCAGCACTATGACTCCAGCGAGCCCGTGAACCTTTCCGCAGGGCGCCGCATCTCCATCCGCGAATTGGCGGAAGCCATCAAAAAAGCCGCCGGTTTCCAGGGTGACATCGTGTGGGACACCTCCATGCCCGACGGCCAGATGGACAAGATTTTCGATGTGCAGCGCCTGCACGACCTAGGCCTGTCGTGCGATACACCGCTGGAGGAAGGCCTCCGCCGGACTACCCACTGGTTCCTAGAGGCGCGGAAGCAAGGAATCGTCCGCCTGTGAGAGAGGCAACGCCCAAGCATCCGGGAGCGCCGGCGGCATGAAGACTTGCCTAGTCATCGGTGCAAAAGGATTCATTGGTTCTGCGGTGACGGCCGAAGCTACGGCACGGGGCTATGCCGTTCTGGCCGTGGATCTGGACACCTATGAAGCGGCCAAAGGCGCCCATGTGGACCTTCTCGTCAACGCCTCCGGCAACTCCTTCAAATTCGTGGACGCCCAGGACCCGATGAAAGGGTTTGACCTCTCCGTCCATTCTGTTCTGAACATCCTCCACGATTTTTCATATTCCTTTTTCATCCAGCTCTCCAGCGGCGCCGTCTATCCCCATGAAGGCGACACACAACAAAACGGGGAATCCACCGCGCTCGATCCTCCGCAGATGACGCATTACGGCTTCCACAAATGGATGGCCGAGTTGCTGGTCCAACACTATGCCCCGGAACATTTGATCCTCCGGATGGGCGGTTTCGTCGGCCCGGGCCTGCGCAAAAACGCCGTGTATGACCTGCTCTGCGGCGGCGGCCTGTTCGTTCATCCCGATTCCCGCTTTCAATATATGGACACGCGTGAGCTGGCCTCAGCCGTCTTCACCCTGTATGAAGGCGCCCGGAAAAACGCCACGCTCTTGAACATCTCCTCCCGCGGAACGGTGAGCCTTCGGGAGGTTGCCGAATGGGCGGGTGTGGGAATCCCCCCGGATGCCGACGTCCTCCACCGGGTTCATGCGGAAATCAACGTAGAAAAAATCGGAACCCTGCTGGAGTTGCCGCAGACTCTGGACACCATCCAACGCTTCCTCCGGGAGCTCCGCCATGGGGAGATCGCGCTCGCATGATTATTTCCCGCACCCCATTCCGCATCAGTTTCTTTGGCGGGGGAACGGATTTCCCTAGTTTTTTCCGCCGCCACGGGGGGGCCGTCCTCAGCGCCACCATCAACAAGTATTGCTACATTTCCATCCATCGGTTGACCCCCTTTTTCAGGCACCGCTTCCGCGCCAGCTATTCACGGACGGAATCCGTCCTGACGCCCTCCGAATTCCAGCATCCGCTCATCCGCGAAACCCTGCTGCTGTTGGAGCAACAGGAGGGCATCGAGATTTCCCATGTCGCCGACCTGCCCGGCCAGACCGGTCTGGGCTCCTCTTCGGCCTTCACCGTCGGCCTGCTGAATGCTCTGCACGCCTTCCGGCACCAGGCCGCCTCGCCTAGGCGGCTCGCCGAAGAAGCCATCCAGGTGGAACGGGAAAGGGTGGGTGATTTGGGCGGATGGCAGGACCAAGTGGCCGTCGCCTTCGGTGGCTTCAACCGCATCCAGTTTGGTTCCGACGACACCGTGGATGTCCGGCCGATGACGCTCCCCCCCGGCACCCTTTCACGGCTGGCCGACTCCCTTTTGCTGGTCTATCTCGGTGCGGAAAGCTCGGCGGAAGCCATTTTGCGCGAACAAGTCGCCCGGACGGCGGAGAACACGGATCAGCTGTTCGCCATGCGGCGGATGGTGGAAAACGCCGCCACCCTTCTGGAGGACGGTGGGAATCTGGATGCCTTCGGGCGGTTGCTCCATGAAAGCTGGCAGGCCAAAAAATCCCTATCCGCCGGTATCAGTAATTCCGCCATCGACCAGGCCTATGATGCCGCCCGGCAGGCCGGCGCCTTGGGCGGCAAGCTCCTTGGCGCTGGCGGCCGCGGATTCCTCTGCCTCTATGTTCCGCCCGGACACCGGGAAGCCGTCCGCACCCGCCTCCAGCCCTTGCAGGAAGTCACCTTCCGCTTCTGTTCGGAAGGCAGCGGGATCATCTTTAAAAGCGATGAGTAGAAAGCCCAAAATCGCTTTCTGGTTCCGCTATGGGCCGGCGGACCACAGCGAATTGTTCCATGCCATGCCCGCTGTTTTCAGTGCCTTGGCCCCCCATTGCGAAATCCATTACTACGGCATGAAGACCGGCACTCCCCTCCCAGACGACGTCCGGCGGAATCTGGTATTGCACGAACTGCCGTTCCATGTCGCCCGGACCTCCAGCCGGGATAAAATGCTCAAAACCCTGCTGTGGATCCTCTCCATCCCCTGCATCGCCCTCCGATGCCGACTCTCCGGCGTTCGCACCGTCTATATGGACGAAACCATCCCCCTCACCGCCGGTCTGGCCCGTCTCTTCTTCGGGCGGAAGGTGGCCATCACCATCGCGGATTTCTTCACCGACATCTACTTCACCGGCAAAGCCGCCTTCCTCGGCCGAGCCATCCGGACCCTAGATCTCCGGAGCTGGAAGACGATCCCCTTGATCTTCACTCGGGCCAAAGCCACCCGAACTTGGCTGGCCGGAAAAGGCATCCCGCCACAACGGGTTCATCCGGTCTACGACCCTTGCGACTTCACCATCTATCACCCCTTGCCGGAACCGGACCGGCAGGCCATCCGGAAGCAATTCGGCTTTGCCGAAACCGATGTGGTGCTGGTCCACCACGGCATCCTTCACCCCAACACGGGAAACGACTGGATCCTCCGCGCCCTCTCAGAACTCACACCCCGGTTCCCACAGGTGAAGTATCTCTTGATTGGCGACGGCCCTGAAAAAGCCGCCCTCCAAAGGCAAATCCACGACCTCCACCTGGAGGCGACATGCACGCTGACCGGTTGGCTGCCCACCCTGCCCGATGTCAACCGTGCCCTCAATGCCGGGGACATCGGCCTCGTCATGCGGACCGGCGCGCAATCGGATGACTTTCATATGACCGGCGCGCTCGTCCACAGCATGGCCTGCGGCCTGCCCCTGTTGGCCGCCCGGCTCGGCGGTGTGATGGAAGTGGCACAGGAAAATCGAAACGGGCTTCTCTTTTCCCCCTCCGACCGGGAGGAATTCAAAACCAAGCTGCTGGAACTGGCGCAATCCCCCGGGCTGCGCCGCCGGTTGGGCCAGAACGCTGAACAAGACGCCCATGTTTATTTCGATATGGACCGCACCGTCCGCGACACCGTGACCCCCCTGCTTGAGCTGGTGTTCAACGGCGCGGCGGTCAAAACGTAGTTCTTTGCACTACAGCACGCCGACGTGCCCGTCCTTCCCCCATAGGAGCGGAGGAAAAGAGAAAAATCCATCTCTCCGCCCCGGGAGGAAGATCCTTCATCCACGTCCATCTTTCCGGAGAAAACATGCAGCTTGGAAACCGAATGTATGGCTTGAACCATGCCTGCTTCCGCGCTGACGAAATCCTGAACGTATGGTAGGGTGCTTGGCGTGATGAAACCGCGTATGCTCCATCTCAACCGTTTGGACGTGCCACCTGCCGTGAGACAAGTCCTCCGCACCCTACAGACCGGTGGCCATGAGGCCTGGCTGGTGGGTGGCTGTGTCCGGGATTTCCTGCTTGGACGGACGCCGAAGGATTACGACATTGCAACGGATGCCCTCCCTGAGCGGATTGAATCCCTGTTTGCCAAAACCCTCTCCATCGGAAAAGCCTTCGGCATCATCACCGTCCTTCCTGAAGATGGGGAACCAGTGGACGTGGCCACCTACCGAGAGGATGCGGCTTATACGGATGGGCGGCACCCGCAAACCGTACGCTTCACGAATGCACGGGAAGATGCCCGGCGCCGGGATTTTACCGTGAATGCCTTGTTGTGGAATCCCGACATGGGCGAATGGATGGACCATGTGGGGGGGCGGGCCGATCTGGAGGCCCGGGTGATCCGGGCGATTGGAAACCCGCTCCATCGGTTCCGGGAGGACAAGTTGCGCATGCTCCGGGCCATTCGGTTCGCCGCCGTGCTGGGGTTTTCCATTGCCCCGGAGACTTTCTGCGCCATTCAACGGCTGGCGCCGGACATCCGGCAGATCAGCGTGGAACGTATCCGGGAGGAGCTCTTCCGGATGCTCACGGAGGCCCCGCTTGCGGGAAATGCCCTCCAGCTGTTGCAGACGTCCGGCCTGCTGAGGGAAATTCTGCCGGAGGTGGCGGCCATGGCAGGGGTGGAACAGCCGCCGGAATTTCATCCGGAAGGGGATGTCTTCACCCATACACGGATGATGCTGGATGCCCTGCCGCCCTCCCCCTCCCTCCGGCTGGCGCTGGCGGTGCTACTGCACGATGTGGGTAAACCGCCGACGGCTTCCCGAGTCATCCTCCCGGACGGCCGCCACCGCTGGCGGTTCGAAAACCATGCCCGGGTGGGTGGAACCATGGCCCGTTCCCTTCTGGAACGCCTGAAAACCCCGGCAGCCCTCACGGATGAGGTGGTGGGGATGATCGACAACCACATGCGCCTAGCAGACGCCCCCCGGATGCGGCCAGCCAAGTTGCGGCGGCTTTTGGGTGCCCCGACGTTTGAAGACGAACTGGAATTGCACCGCTTGGATTGTCAGGCTTCCCATGGACAGCTGGATGTCCATCATTTCCTGAAAACCGTCCGGGAGGAAAGGCGGGAGGAACCCATCCTGCCGACACCCTTGGTCCGGGGGCGAGATTTGATCCGGATGGGGTACCGGCCCGGCCCGGCTTTCGCAGGGGTCTTGAAGGAAGTGTATGACCGGCAACTGGACGGGCAAACTGATCCGGCGGCACTTCTGGCGGCGGTGCCGGACCTGTTCGCGACGCCTCCGCCTTCCTCCTGAGGGCATCCGGCGGAATCCGCCGCAGGAAAAATGGGCCATCCGAGGGTTTCTCTCTTTTCCAGTCCCGGCTGGCGTGGTATAGTTCTGGCTCGATTTGTACAGCCCTGAACCCCAGATCAACACGATGAGCGAAAAACGATTATTGTCCGCCAACGAAGCCATTGCCCAAGCGGCCTATTGCGCCGACTGCCGGGTGGCGGCGGCGTATCCCGGTACGCCGTCCACGGAAGTGATGGAGAACATTGCCCGCTTCCATGGTGAAATCAACTGCGAATGGTCCGTCAATGAAAAGGTGGCCATGGAAATTGCCATCGGCGCGTCCCTAGCGGGTGTTCGTTCCTTGGTGGCGATGAAGCATGTCGGGTTGAATGTGGCCATGGATCCGCTGATGACGTTCACCCATATGGGCGCCGTGGGCGGAATGGTCATCATCAATGCGGATGATCCTGGAATGCATTCCTCCCAGAATGAACAGGACAACCGGTCCCTGGCGAAATTTGCGCGCTGCCTGCTCTTCGAACCTTCGGATTCCCAGGAGGCATTCGACATGACCGTGGCGGCCTTCGAGTTGAGCGAAAAATTCCACGTGCCTGCCATTGTGCGCACCACCACTCGGACGGCCCATACCTCCACGGTGGTAGACACCGGCGATTGCCAGCGCGGCGCGGTGGAGCCCATTGCCTATGTGAAGGATCCACAGCGGAATGTGGCGATCCCCGCTTTTGCCCGCCGGATGCGCTTCTCGGTGGAAAAACGGATGGAAGCCCTCAGGGAGCTGAGTGAAGCCTCTGCTTTCAACCGGGCGGAACCGGGGGAGGGCGATGTGGGCATTGTGACGTCCGGGGTGGCGTATTCCTATGTCAAAGAGGTTTTTCCCGACATCCCGGTGTTCAAGGTGGGCCTCTGCTTCCCGCCGCCGCTTGAAAAAATCCGGGCGTTTGCCGCCCCCCTCCAGCGGCTGGTGGTGGTGGAGGAATCCGATCCAGTGCTGGCGGAGCAAATCCGTGCGGCGGGAATTCCCGCGCTGGAGCCGAAAACCGAATTGCGTATGATGGAGCTGAATCCTTCCCGCCTAGCGACCCTGCGTGAAGAGCTGCTGGGCACCACGCCGCCGGTGGCGGCGCCGCCGCAAAGCGGCATTCCCATCCGCCCTCCCGTGCTGTGTGCCGGTTGCTCCCACCGCGGCCCGTTCTATATCCTGTCCAAGCTGAAAGCGACGGTGTGCGGCGACATCGGGTGTTATACGCTGGGCTCCGCCGCGCCGCTCTCGGGCATGGACACCTGCGTCTGCATGGGAGCGTCCATCGGTTCCGCCATCGGCATGCGGAAGGCCTTCGGCCCCGACAAGCGCATTGCCGCCGTCATCGGCGATTCCACCTTTTTCCATTCCGGCATCACCGGCATGCTGGATGCGGCCTACAACAAGGTCCCAGTGGCCATCTTGGTGCTGGACAACCGCATCACCGCCATGACCGGCCATCAGGAGAATCCGGGAAGCGGGCACACCTTGCTGGGTGAAATTTCCACCGAAGTCCGGGTTGCCGATCTGGCCCGGGCGTGCGGCATCCAGCATGTCCGCGAAGTGGAGGCATATGATCTGGCGGTGCTGGAAGCCGCCTTCAAGGAAGCCCTGGATTGCGGTGAACCGGCCGTGGTGGTGGTGAGGGGGCCGTGCGTGTTGCATGCCGGCTACCGCGGTGGAGCGGCGCTTACCGTGGACGAGGATGCATGTACGGCCTGTGGCGCCTGTTTCCGCCTGGGCTGCCCCGCCATTATCCGGGGAGCCGACAAGGATGGAACCGGCAAACGCTTCAAATCCCACATTGATCCGCAGGCCTGCATCGGCTGCACCCTGTGCGCGCAAGTCTGCCGGTTCAACGCCATCTCCCCCCTTCCGGAATAATAAGGAGTCCCCATGAGTGAATCCATTTTCCCCGCCACCGCCTTCAATGTATCCCTCGTTGGCGTGGGCGGACAAGGCATCCTGCTGACCTCGGACATTCTCGCCTTGGCGGCGATGAATGCCGGATATGATGTCAAGAAATCCGAAATCCACGGCATGAGCCAACGTGGAGGCTCCGTGATCAGCCAAGTCCGCTTCGGCGAAAAAATCTATTCGCCGATCATCCCCGACGGTGCATCGGATGTGCTGGTTTCCTTTGAGCGGCTGGAAGCGCTCCGGTGGTTGCACCTAGCCAAGCCGGATGCCAAGGTCTTGGTCAACAACCTGAATTTGGCGCCCATCACCGTTTCCAGCGGGCAACAGCCTCCGGTGGCGGATGAGCAAGCCCGTTTGGCCGCCCGCACGGGCCTGCTCCTGCTGGACGCCGTTTCGCTGGCGCGGGAGGCGGGCAATCTTCGGACAGCCAACGTGGCCTTGGTGGGGGCGCTGGCCACCTTCACTCCGATCGCCAAAGAGCATTGGCAAACGGCGCTCCAAACCCGCGTGCCGTCCACCTTTCTGGCGGTGAACCAAAAGGCGTTTGAATTGGGCTACAGGGCCATGTCCTGAGCGGGTCCTTCCCGGACACCGGCGAGAGGCTTCCACCGGCGCTTCCCTCCTTCCGGCGGTGGCCTTATTGAACCCGCTGGATGAAGTCCCCGGTCCGGGTGTCCACCCGGACGCGTTCTCCCTGCTCCATATATTCAGGCACTTGAAGAGTCAAACCGGTTTCCAACGTGGCGGCTTTGGTCCGGGCCGTCACACTGGCGCCGCGCATAGAGGGCGCGCATTCGGTGATCTCCAGCTCCACGGCGTCCGGCAGCTGGATGCAGAGCACCCGCCCGTTCTGCATCAAGGCCTTGATGCCCTCCATGCCGTCCGTCAAATAGGGCACCATGTCCTCCAATTCGTCCTCCATCAGATCGAACTGGCTGTAATCCTCCAAATCCATGAAGGTAAAGCGGTTTCCTTCCCGATAACTGAAGGAAACGCTCCGAGTGTCAAAATCGGTTTCCTTCAAGGGATCATCCCCCTTGAAGGTTTGATCCAACTTATTGCGTGTCCGAACGTTGCGAAAACGAACCTTATACAGGGTGGAGGCGCCCCGGGCCGAAGGCGACTGGGTCCGCAACTGTTCAACCACATGGGGATCGCCGTTGATCTCCACCACGGAGTTTTTCGTCAAATCACACGCTTTAATCATACTTGTCCTTTCCAAACCAGAAAAACCACAGGCCTCACTTTTTTATGTGCAAAAGTGTATGTTTTTATGCTACACATCGTCAATATAAGTTGGCTTTTCGTATCGTCATGCAAGGAAACACCATTAAAACGTTTCAAATACCGAACCGGCTTCCTGATCTCGTGGAGATTTCGCAGGATGTTTTCGAATGGTTCGATGAGTTGCCCATTTCGGCCCACGCCAAGTATGCCAGCCGCTTGGCCATTGAAGAATGGGTGAGCAACACCATCAAGTATGGATATGATGACGATGGAGAGCATTTCATTACGTTGTCGATCACCCTAGATGATCGGTATCTCGGCCTGACCTTTGAAGATGACGGTCGGCCCTTCGACCCCACCGCCCGGGAGCCGATTTCCATCGAGGATGCCATCAGTATGCAACCGGCCGGCGGAATCGGCCTTGAACTACTCCTTCGCCTGTGCGACGACATTTCCTATGTCCGGGAAGACGGCCTCAACCGGTTGAGCCTATTCATCAGCAAAATGGACCCGGACCACACGCCACATGCCACCCTGCAACCGATGTAACCCATCCTTCCCCCCTATGAAAACTCTCCATGCCTTTTCCTGTTCATTGTCCTTCCTGACGCTTCTCTGCCTGGCAGGCTGCGCCACCGTGGAAAAACGGATTGAAAAAAACCGCGATTATTTCGACTCCCTCCCCGTGGCGGCTCAGGCCCGCATTCGCGGCGGGCAGATCGACATCGGCTTCACGCCGCCCATGGTGAGGATTGCCCTGGGCGACCCCGACCGGCGCCTCATGCGCCGCAGTGCAGGAAATGAAACGGAAATCTGGCTGTATCTGGACACCGAGCAACGCTATGTCCGCCAGCGGGCGGATATCGACGGCCTGAGTGTGGCCGGGGCTGGCGGCATCCGCGTGGCCGGCGGGAGCGCGTGGATCAATGTCCTGCAGGAGCGGGAATACATCCGGAGCCGGGTGGAATTCCAGCACGGCCGGGTGGTGTTGATTGAAGAAGCGGCGGCGGGAACACCGCCCGCTGAACCCACCGCAGCCCCCCAAGCGCCGCCTGCGGGAACAACCCCGCCCCCGGATGTCCCCGGCCACTTGATTTCCCCATGAAAATCGTCTGTGCGGCCAGTGTTGCTTTTGCCCGCGAAGCCTTCTCCAGCTTAGGGGATCTGCACATCCTGCCGGACCGCGCCATCCGCCGGGAGGACCTCCTGGATGCGGAGGTCTTGATTGTGCGTTCCAAAACCCGAGTGACGCCGGAGCTACTGGAGGGAACGGCGGTCCATTTTGTTGCCACGGCCACAGCGGGTGCGGACCATTTGGATGTGGACTATCTGACCCGCTCGGGCATTGCCTGGTGCGTCTCCCCCGGATGCAACGCCAATTCCGTGGCGGAATATGTCATGAGCGCCCTTTGTCTGCTGGCACGGCAAACCGCCACCCCCCTGCCCGGCCGGACGCTGGGCCTCATCGGCGTCGGGCAGGTGGGCTCCCGGGTGCAGGAAAAGGCCCAGGCATTGGGATTGCGCGTGCTCTTGAATGATCCACCCAAAGCCCTGCACGAGGCAGCCGAAAAAGACTATCTGGACCTCGAAGAGTTTCTGCCGCAGGTGGAGATGCTGAGCCTGCACACGCCCCTCACCCAGGCGCCGCCTTTTCCCACCCGGCATTTGGCGAATTGGCGCTTGTTGGGTCAATTGAAGCCGGGAACCTGGTTCATCAACACCTCGCGTGGCGCCGTGGCGGATTCCGAAGCCATCCTGTGCGGGATGCAGCATCACCATCTGTCCGCCTGCGTGCTGGATGTCTGGGAAGGAGAACCGACCCTCTTCCCCGGTCTCTCGGAGCGAGTGGACGCACTGACGCCCCATATCGCCGGGTATTCCCTGGAGGGACTGCTCAACGGCACCCTGCAGTGCTACCGCGAGTTATGCCATTATCTGGAGCTGGAACCAACGTGGACTCCGGACGCCCGAATGCTGCCGGTTCCGGAGCTTTTCTCGTGCAATGCCGCAGGGCATTCCGATGAAGAAATTCTGTGCGCCATCCTAACGCATGCCTGCCCCATTCCAACGGATTCAAAGGCTTGGCGGGCGGAAATGAAGGCAGCGGCGGATGAGCGGGATTTACGGATGCGCTTCGACCGATTCCGGCGGAATTATCCCATCCGCCGGGAATTTGCCGCCCATCGCATTCAACTCTCCAATGCCTCCGGAGCGTTGCTGGACGCCATCACCGCACTGGGCTTTCAAATCTGCGCCGATCCGCCATGACCGCCCACCTGCCGCCCGAAAGGCTGGTGTTTCGGCCGGAACAACGGGAATCCCGCTTGGATCGTTATCTGGTCCGCGTGCATCCAGCCATTTCCCGCTCCCGCTGGAAGACATTGATTGAAGAAGGCGCGGTACGCGTCAACGGGTTGGACATCCGCAAACCCAATACCGCAGTGGAACCCGGTGGCGAGGTGAGCTGCCTCTTGCCGCCTCCAGAGCCTGTCGGCCTCCTTCCCAAAGATATTCCCTTCGAGATTCTGTATGAGGATGCCGACATAATCGTCCTCGACAAGCCGCCTGGCCTGGTGGTGCATCCCGCGCCGGGACATGCAGACGACACCTTGGTGAATGCCTTGCTTCATCATTGCCGGGATCTCCAAGGCATCGGCGGCGAATTGCGGCCGGGCATCGTCCACCGGCTGGACAAGGACACGAGCGGCGTCCTAGTGGCGGCCAAAAACGAACACGCCATGGCCGCATTGATGGAGCAGTTTGCCGACCGCTACGTAAAAAAAGAATATCGGGCCTTGGTCTGGGGGGTGCCGGTGCCGGCGGCGGGATACATTCGCAACGCCATCGGCCGACATCCCATCCACCGCCAAAAAATGGCCGTCCTGAAAACCGGCCGCGAGGCGGCCACCCACTATGAAACCGTGGCCTCCCAACCGCTGGCCTCCCATCTCCGGATTCGGATTGAAACGGGCCGCACCCATCAGATCCGGGTCCATATGGCCCATATGGGGCACCCCGTTCTGGGAGACTCCACCTATGGCCGCTCCCGCCACGGGCTGCCGCCGGAGCTACGGCTACCGCGCCAGATGCTTCATGCCCACCGGCTTTCCCTCCGCCACCCGCGCACCGGGGAGGCCATGACGTTCACCGCGCCCCTCCCTGCGGATTTCCGTCAAGCGGCCGGATGCCTTTTCCCGGACGGTCCATCGTGAATTAGAAACAAGATGGACCCGCATCCCCCTTCGGGCAACCGGGCCCATCATCGGGCGAGCATTTTGGGTTCCAAACGCCATGCCGTCGCCTCCTGCGTCAGCCAGATGCGGCTGACGCGACGGGAATGGGACGCGGGTTACGCACACCCCCTTCCGGAGGCGGTTGTAAACCCATTCTGAAACGGAGCCGGAGCATCCATCCTACGGCGAACGCCGACGATCCCTGTACCGCGCCCCTCCTCGGAGCCTCGGACAACCCACACCATTTCCGGCGGGAAAACCGTCGGCGCTTGAAAAGATCCTCCGAGGCCGCTTATTCCTCCGGAGCCGCCAGCAACACCCGCAGAGTGCCGAACCATTCCTCGATCACTTGATTGGTGACAACCATGCCCGGAAGACCCCAGCCCAGATTGTTGGTCCGTGGCGCGCCCAGCAGGTTCGTGGCATAAATCAACTGATAATACCGGTTTGAACTGGCCGGGAAAGTGAACAGCAGTTGGTCGCCGGAAGCCGGGGCCGGCAGATCCTCCACGGCAAAGAGGGATTGGGCGTCTGCCGGAGCCAGATCCGCCAGATATTCATCCCAGTTGGATGCGCCATCGCCATCCTCATCCTCGTCGGGAGCGAATGCCGGATCCGTGGGATCCAGCCCTTGGCTTGTCAGCCATTCTTCATAGTCCATGACGCCGCCACCGGCCTGGGTCGAAATGGTTTCCACGGAGGACCAATCCGAAGTCCCCCTCACTCGGGCATAATATGCGGTTTCCGCCGTCAGCCCGGTCACGGTGTGGTGAGTGGCCGCCACGGTCGTGTCCAGCACCAAGGAGCCGGTTCCTGCGGCTTCTTGTCCGGACACCACAAACCCGGCCAACCCAACCCCCCTCGATGACACGGCGGACAAGGTCTGCCATTTAAGGCAGACTTCCGCATGTCCAACATAGGCCGAGGCGTCCAGTGCGCTCTGGGTCGTCAGGGAATTATTGGCCGGTGTCCGGGTGCCCAACACCGTCCAAGTGCCTCCTCCATCCGTGGAAATGGAAATGGTGACTTGTGCGCTGTTGCCGGACGTTCCGCCATAGGTTCTGGCATTGAACGTCACGGACAGGGAGGTCAACCCCATGGAGGAGAATACCGGCGACTGGACATAGTTGTTCGCGGCGACCAACTGGAGATATGAACCACTGGATGAACTCAGCTGATAGGTCCACCCTGCAGGAGGGCTTCCCGGCGTGGTGGCCGAATTGGACAACAGCGTCACCGTCCCGCCGGAGCCCCCGGTGGAAAATTGGTCATCCGTCGCCACTTGAAGCGTATAGGTGGACACGTCCGTGCAGGGCGTCCATGCGGCCTCGAAGGACGCATCTGTTGCCTCGCTCAGCGTCAGCTCCGGAATGGTGACGGGGGCAGGATCCGCCACAACCGTCAACAGGCCATCGTGTGTTCCATGGCTGTTGGATGCACGGAAGGTAAAGGTATCGGTTCCCGCCGCGGAAGGCGTGAAGACGATATGTGCCCCGGTGGAGGAATAGTCCGCCCCCGGGGCGGTGCTGGCAACTAGGGAAATCGAAGGAGAGGGGATTGCGGAGACATACGGCGATACGTCGAACTCCAAGCTTTCGCCCACAAGGATGCGCTGGGTTGGAATGGTTGCCCAGACCGGAGCGGTTTCCGCCTCCAGCGTCATCACACTGGCGATGTCGGAATGAGGACTGGTCCCATAAGCGGATTGCGCACACACCCGGAAATAATACTGCGCCTGGGAAAGCAGGCCCGTCACCACCGCACTGGCCGTCGAAGAAAAGCGGTTCGAATATCCCGGCACAAACTCCGGCGAGCCTCCGGCGCCACTCAAACCGGACACCACGACATCATCCAGAACGCCATTGACCACCTTTGTGAATGTAAAGCGGAGTTGTGTGGCGGTGGCGGGAAGCGCAACGGTGTAATTCGCACCGGATTGGGCAATCGATACCGCTTGGACCAGTGTCCACACCCCGTCGATATTGGCATCAATCGTGAAGACACTGCCCGCTCCACCGTTTCCATAAGCCCAAAATTGAAGCTGGCTGGCGCCGGCCGGGAAAACCGGCGTCATCAGCCAATCGCCTGTGCTGTCAAATTTGATGGAATACATTCCCGGAAGCCCTGATCCGAGATAGGGGGAACTGCTATACGTGCCAGTGCCAGACGAGCTCCACCCTGTCGGTTGTGCGGTGCCAAAGCCTTCGGCAATCCAGTTCGTCATCTCCATCCCGCCCGAAGCAAAATATGCATGGGTGCTGACATCCAGGCGATAACCATCGGCGTTCGCCACGGCATCCCATGCCGCCGTGAAATCGGTGCTGTTGGTTGCCGATGCACGCAGGTTCTGGGGCGCTTCCGGCGGCCCGGGAGTGACGGAAACCGTCAACACGAAGGTCGCCGTCCCGGCGGCATTGGAGGCCAGGCAGGAGAATGTTTTCAGCCCCATGGATTCGGGGGCATACAACAGGTAACCATCCTCGAATTCATATTCCGCACCGGAAACACTGGTGGATAGCGTGAACACCGGCGCCGGATAACCAGCCGCCAGGGAAGCTGAAAAATCATATTCCACCAGTTCCCCCACTTCGGCATCAACCGACGCGGAAACCGGAGAAAACACCGGCGCAACCGGATCCAGCACCTCGGTCACGGGGCCGCGCATCACCAGAGCATATGGCTGCGATGAGCCGGACGGTACGTTTTGTCCGCGAACCGTAACCACGTAATCCCCAACTTCCTCCGCCGTGAATTCGATCATCTCCACATTGTTCGTCTTGTCCGTCTGCCCCAAACCGTTGGGATACAGGGTTTGGCCGGAAGGCGTTCGAACGGTCATATCCAAATTGTTCACGAGCTTTTTGCCCGATCCGGCGGTGGCCCAGTAATCCGAATACGCCATGGTGAAGACATAGTCCCCTGCATTGGCTTTGCCCACCGTCACGGTGAATGTATTGCTTTGGCCGGTGGAGAGGGTGTGAGCATCATACAGCTCCAGGAACATATTCGTTCCCGGCGCCAGTGTGTTGTACAGATTGACATGCCCATATCCTTGGGAAGGGCTCGGCCGAAGAGCCGGAATCTCCTGATACTGGCCGGTGCCATACTGCCCCGGCGCCATGTTCCGGGCGCCGCTGATGATCAACGCCTTCATCAAGGCCGCGCTGGGATCCGTCAGGCCGCGTTCCTCCACCAGCCACTGCCGTTGCAGAGCGAGGGCGCCGGAGGTCAACGGCGTCGCCATGCTGGTGCCACCCATGTAAAGGTAGTTCGTGTTTCCACTCACCGTTCCCCACCCGGTACCTGAAGCCCGGCGGGAACGCGTCGAGATGATGTCTGTTCCCGGAGCAACAATATCCGGCTTGATTCGCCCATCCTCGCAGGGCCCCCGGCTGGAAAAGGCGGCCAACCCCTGGGGCGTGCTGGTCTGGGAGATTTTGTCCGATTTGATCGGATCCACCGGATAATCATCCGGCCAGCTCCCTCCCCAGCTCGAGCTGGAAGAGCGGTAGTTTTCCGCCGCACCCACCGTCAGGCAATTTTTGGATGTGCCCGGTGGGCTGATGGAATTGTGATCAATCACGCCGTCTCGGTTGGCATCCACGCCGTCGTTGCTGGCCGCAAACACGGCTAGGAAATTCCGATTGCTCCATACATATTGATCCAGCGACCGGCAGTCCGCTATGTATTCTCCTGGGACCTCTATATATCCCCAGCTATCCGAGTGGATCCGCGCACCGGCGGTATAGGCTTGGCGAAACAACATCAGCACGGAGGAAGGCAACCCGCCCAAATCCTCCTGGCAGCCTTGGAAAATCAATGAGGCTTCATAGGCCATGCCCCGATACCGACCGGACGACATATAGCCACTGCCCAGCACGGAGCCCGCCACATGGGTGCCGTGGCTGTCATAATCCGCCCAAGGATAACTGGCGTTGTATGCACCATTGGACCAGCCGTAGCCCGTCACGCGGTTGGTAAAGTCTTGGTGCAGGGTGGAGAGGTTTCCCGTATCCAGCCCCGTATCGGCCACCGCCACAATTTGTCCCTTTCCCGTCAGCCCCAAGCCGGAAGAAGACCATACATTCGTGACATTCATCATGTTCGTCCGCATGGCCATATCATTGAATGCCCTTGGAACCGGCCGCGGTTCCATCCATTCCACATCCGTCCAAGTGGAAATGTCTTCGAGATGTGCAGGCAAGAGGGCGGCCGTCACCATGGCGCGGTCTCCCAAATCGTCAACAAACAGGACCTTGGCGCCCGGAAGCGAGGCAATCCGCTCTGCCAGCTCCATCCGAGTGGCCGGATCAAATCCCAAAATCCGATATTCTTTTGATGTCGCTTCACGAGACAGACTCGTGGCCCGCTTCGCCTGTTCAAGTGCCAGCCCCTCGCGCACCGCACGAGACTGCTTATATTCCGGCCGCCATTGTCCCACCCAATAAACGGCGGGGAGTCGCTCCACGTTTTGCATCACACTGGGAGTCGCGGTGATTAAATAGGCATTCTCGGGAATATATCCCTGAATTTCAGCCCCTGTGGCTTCCAAAGCCAGCCGCCATTCCGGCAAAATGACGTCTTCAAATTGGACCAGCCACGCCGAGGATTCCTCCCCGACGAAAGCCTTCACCCCCCGTTGCTGAAAGGAAGCGCGAAGCGTTTTGGATTCCTGCTGCCGCCCCTCGGCGGATGTATCCAGCGTTCCCCAATCCAGCCGCAACGGCTCCGCCGCCTGGCCAACCCATGCCCCCATCATCAACACCCAGCTCCAACCCAGCTTACGCATCCAGTTCATCGGCAACTCCACATCACATTTCTTCCTACGTAGCCATCAAGAATACAGGCACGGATGCAACCGCGCAAAACAAAAAGACGCGACGAGCAAAATCGTTTTACCCGCCCTCCCGCTTCACCACGCTCAGGGATACGCACGGGGACGGTTTTCAGCGGCGGGCGGGACGTCCCTGAATCCAATCCCTCATGGCGCCCAACGTATCCTTCCATTTGGCGGCATGCAGGCGGACCTCGGTAAATCCCGCGAACAGATCCAAAAATATCTCCCGCCATTGCTCCAAATGGATCATGCGTTCCTGGAACCGGCTCACGGCATCCAAGCGGCCCTCACTTTGCGGCAACTTCAGGGAACGGATCAGGCATTCATCGGCTTCATATCCAAACGTCCACACCCATTCCTCGTCCAAGGCAAAAGTCAGACGGGCTTCCTTCAATTTTTTGCCGCTCAAAAGGGATGTTTTGGCTTCCATACTGTTTTCGGGAGCTCCCTTTTTCAACACACTGACATGTGCACCGTTGCCTTCATGGGCAAACACCAGCGGCCCTTCAATCAACACGCCCAAGGTCTGGCCCGTGCTGAGCGCCACACGCCCGTTCTGAGTTTCCGCCTTGAACCACAGCCACGTCAAAAACTCCCGTCCCGGAGCCGTTTCCATGGCCACATCCTTCATCTCCGGAGAAAAACTGGCGCCCGGAACATCCCTTAAATTGGCTTTTTTCAGCCTCAACCCCAGTGTCTCCGGGGTGGAAGGCTCTCCGCTGTGGCCGATGGCCGAGCGCAATGCGCCCGCGAACAAGTCCAGCTGGGCCAAAGGGAGCGCGGTGACATATAAATGCGTTTCTCCAAGCTTATAGGCAAACGGGATGGCTTTTAATTGCGGCGGCATTTGCGGAAGAAGCCGGTCCTCCACCGAGCGGCGGATTTCGGCCCGGTCCTTCGCCTTCAGGAAGGGTTTCGCCTCCGCCGCCAGAACGGCCAATTCTTCCATTCGGCATTCCGCCCGCAACAGGCCGGCCGGAATTTTCCGCTCCGCCAGCCGCAAGGCGAGCCGGACCCACCCCGCATAGAGGGCGGTTTCCTCCTGAATATTGGAATCCAGCAGATGCCGGGCGGTCACCCAGCCGGTTTGCCTGCCCGCCCCCACCTCATCCAGCGGCGCGGCTCGATCCGCGGCAAACCGCTCCACCCAATCTCCCGGAAAGGGTTTGGACAGCTCCATCATCCGAAAACTGATTGCTCCACTCTCAAACGGCATATGCCTGCTCCTTCAAAATATGACTCCTCCGCGTATGCCACTCATCCCCGGCCTTGGCAAGGAGATTGCGTTTCCTCTCTGCGGATTCCTCCCCTCGAAAAGATACACAAATCCTAAAAAATAAAGCCCCGTTCTCTCGGCAGAACGATCCTATGTGGGCCTTCCATTTCAAGGAAAAATCTTCTCTTCCACCCGCTGGAAAAATTGTCCGAAAAAAGACCGAAAACCCAAGAAACACGCCGAACGCCCTGCGGCCGTGGAGAGGAAGGAAGACCGGCCGTTTCCTCTTTCCTGCTTCTTCAAGACAACCGAATCACGGATGGCGGTTGCGGTCATAAGGATTTGTTTGCGGAGAGGCGTTAAACTCCTGCAGATTCGTCCAGCCGTCCCCGTCATAGTCCTCGCCCTCCGCCGTTCCCGCATCCCCGGGAGTGACGTTGAAACGCAACAGGAACTGCTCATACGGCGTATGGATGGGAATCTGGTAGGGCGTAATCCGGATGTTGTCCACATTGACGCGCCCCACGCCCGGCTCATAGCGGGTCCGAATCCGCACATACATCGGGGTGTTGATCTGCACGGATGTTTCAAACTCCACAAGCTCGTCCGAATCCGCCATGACCGTTCCCACCTCCATCCAATCGCCGAGCGCCAAATCATTGGCAATTTCCACAACCAATGCCGCACCGGTCTCGTCCGTGGCATATTTTGCATGCAGGAAGGAAATGCGTTGAATTCCCGAAGCCAACAGCTTTTCCTGAGACGTTAGCGTGGCTTGATAAAGATATCCAAAACGGGCGGCTTTGGTCTGCATTTTCCGGTCGTCATCCGAATCCCCGATCATGGCCTGATCCATCCGCCACCGGCGGCCGTTCAGCGAGACCTCGCCATCCGGATATACGTTTTTTTCAGCATCCTCAAAGGTCATTTCATAGGTGCCCGGCGGAAGATATCCCAACACCGTGATCGGCAATGTGTTGGTGCCCCGGCCATAGGGATTCGACGCCACGGCCGTCAGCAGGAAATCCTTTCCCTCATCTGCGGCGTTTGGCGTAAAGTGGAAGGTGTTCCCGCTCATCCGATAACTTCCTGAAGCGGAAGGAGAAAGCTCCCACTCGGCCAATGTGCTGGTGTCCGGCAGAAAGCGGATGGCCACCGTCAACTCGTTACTGACATTCACATCCGCTTCATCCATTGGAAACAGAATGGCGGGCGGCCCGTTCAACGAAACGGCCGTCCCCTCAAAAACAACGGCATCTTCACGGCCGATCACCCCCCAGGAACTATTGGCGGTCCCCCCGCCCCACGCATACAGGCGAAACCACACTTTCCCACTGCGGTTCTGCAACGCCGCAATGGCGGATAAATCCACCGTTTTCTCATTTGCATACCCATCGGTCACGCCATTGGTCGGCACAAGCCAGATGAAGGTGGTTCCATCCGTGCTGTACGCCCACTGTGAAATCTTCGGCCCGCTCTTGGGGGCCCGCATCCGGTAGCGCACCGAGCCGAAGGAAACTTGGCAAGCCGCTCCCGGCTCGATGGTGGTCTCCCAGTAATGCCGCAGGCTTTGGGCTTCCGCCGCACTACTTCCGCTGTAACCCGCCGCCGCAAACGTATTGCCTGCAGGCCCCGAACCCGACCGCAACAACGTCGGGCTGACCACCAACGGCCCCACGGAAAGAAATTCATGCTGCTCTTTCGGGGCATAGGTTCCCGCCAAAGGCTCCGCCTGCGTGGTATTCCAGAGGGCCAATACATCTCCTTGAGCCATTGTTGCGCCCAGAACCAGGCATGCCAAACCAAACCAAGGGATCTTCTTTTTCATGTGTACGCTCCAGCTGAGGACTCTTCTTTCATCTAGCATACGCAGGAACACGTTGAAATCCAACGGAAAACAGGGGATTATGCATCGATTTTTTTCTTTCTTTTCAAAGGGATTGCTCCTTGTCCCGCCCTCATTTCCGGCGTATAGTCAGGTTGTCTCAATTAAATATAGCGAGAGGTCGCCATGAACATGAAATCGGGAATCGTCGGACTCGCCCTGTGGGGCGCCGTGGGAAGCGCTTCGGCGTTCACCTCCTCCTATAGCGGCCTTGCCATGCCGAGTTCGGAAAATGGATGGAACACCGCGCCGGATTTCACGCTGGTGGCGGATTATACATGGCAAACGCAGGTTGCGTTTTCCACGAATCCGGTTCAATTCAAATTTACGGCAAATAACAGCTGGGACATCAATTGGGGCGGCGGCTTCACGCTGCTGAGAGCCCCCGCAAAGGATGTCGGTCCCTTGGTGCGTAGCGGCGACAACTTGGTTCTTGGCGGCCTGAGCGCCGGAATCTACCGGGTGACCTTCCGCGAAAACCCCGCCTCCTTTGATCTGACGCCCCTTTCCTTCACCCCCCCCGCCCCGTCCGCCGTCCAAGTCGTTGGAGCCTTCAACAACGAAGGGCGAACTCCTGCCGGAGAGATGACCAACACCTCCACCCATGTGTGGAAGACAACCGTGGAACTGCCCGGCAACGCAGACATGGCGTTCCTGATCACGCAGGCCGGAAATTCAGAACGCTGGGGCGCGCCCCTTCCGGCCTCCATCACAGCCCTCCCCTTCACAGGAAGCCCTTCAGGCGCAAATAATTATATATTTCAAGGGATCTATGGCGGAACATTTGAG
>JAISGX010000051.1 GCA_031262805.1 Verrucomicrobiota bacterium
ATATAAGATTTTGCTGAAATTATTTCGAAATAACCCGCTTATGTTATCTTGACCCTATATTATTTTGGCTGATTTGTGGAGAGCCCATAAGCGCATTGCCACACTACTATGCCAATGGATTGGCTGTATCAGCGGGCTACACGGAAGCAATGCAGTGTCCTTATGAAAATTCCTTAACAGGCGGTCTGTTTCGCTTTGTATGGGCGATTTTGGTTGTTTTTGCTATTGCTGTATTTTCGCTTTATTTTGCCCTCAAAAAGAATTCCCGTAACGCCTTTGTGCTACTCATAATTTTGCCCATTATGCTGGTGGCTTTTAAAGAGGGTAATGTGCGGGCAGATGCCCTGCACTTCAATGTAATGTTTGCTCAGTTTTTCCCAATCACACTTTTCCTGTGCGCAACGTTTGCAGACAATATTTCACACAGAAAAGCCAACACCTTGCTGTGTGTGTTTATACTCGCTATCCCCGTTGTATCTATGCCTCTAAGACACAGAGAGCATTTTTTACAACCTGTGCGGCAGTTGCTTTCGCCCTCTCTCATCCACAACCACAGGGAAAGCGGAATGGAAGAACTTCGTGGTTACTATTCCAATCTCCCCGTGCGAATGATTGATTCCATTGGCAACAGTACGGTTGATATTATCCCGTGGGACATCTCGCTACTCTACGCCTACAACCTCAACTGGTCTCCGCGCCCGGTGATGCAAAGTTATTCGGCATATACCGAAACATTAGACAAAATGAACGCCGCTCATTTTCAAGACGATAATGCGCCAGAATTTGTACTGTATTCGTTCAGGTCCATTGACGGACGTTATCCGCTTTTTGACGAGCCATCTGTATTTCGCTCATTAACAGAAAATTACAGCGTTATTGACACGTCAACCAATTTTTTGTTGCTTCGGCGAACGACCACAATATCGCCGACATACTGCACGCTGGATTCCGGCACGAGCGAATTTGGCAAGGCAATCCCTGTGCCGAAAACGGATAACGAACGGCTGTATTGCTCGGTGAACATCAAAATGAGTGTGATAGGACGGTTGTTCAATGTGGCGTATAAAACGGGCAACATTCAATTGCAAATCTATGTGCACAACGACAGTGACCCGCATCAGTATCGCTTTATCCCTCAGGTGGGGAGTAACGGCATATTTCTGTCTGCATACGCAGACGGCATCACAGATGTAACGCGAGTGTTCAACGGCACTTACACACAAAACATTGACAGCATTCGCTTTACTGCCGACCATAGCGCCTTTTACGAAAAGGCCATACAGTATAGATTTTATGCCGCTCCCATTAATGCTGAAAATGACAATGTACAATGAAAATCGGCAATTATTAGCGGCGCTGTGGGACTTATTGGCAACGGAGCCATCCATTTCTTTTTGCAGAAAATGGACGCCACGGTGGGCATAAACAACAATATGCGCGCCAACTTTGGGCACTATAACCGTGAGTATATCAATGCTGTAACGCCTATTGTCGCCGCCGTAACATTAGTGTGCTACACTCCTTACCCCGTGTCGCCGGAAGTAATGTCATAGGTCAAGATAACATAAGCGGGTTGTTTCGAAATAATTTCAGCAAAATTTGATATGTGTTGCAATGGTGATGGTTGAACCACCATTCGCATTCTTTGAGGTGTAAATAAAACGTCGATTTGTGAAGCCCCCCCAGCCGTTTCGGATAAAGGCGTAAAATAACTCTGAATTTCTCTTCGGAAATTTTGGAATGTTTGAAATCACTACCGTCCCATAGGAAATGGGCGGGGATAAAGAAAAGGCTGGTTTGAAGCCCTACATTTTGTCCCTCAGCAAAGGACGAAAAGGTTCCATAAACCAACCAAGAAACTCTAGCTTACATTCTTCTGCACCAGATATGCGACCTAATTTCGCCGTTGATGGTACCCAACCTAGCGCGGCAACATGGGGTGGACCACAAGAGCCGAACGTTCAGCCCGTGGTCAACCTTCCGGCTCTTCGCCGCCGCACTGGCGCGCCAGGCTCGAACAGGCCTACTTTCTGGGGTTCCCCTGAAATCCCACGGGAAAGCAAGCCCGCCGCCGCAACGGCGAAATGCCCCTGACCGACCCGCTCCCAACCCACATCCCCAAGCCTTCGGACGAAAACGCCAGCCATTCAGGCGCTTACACGCTTCCGTTTGTCCGTATGGGACGGTGGTGATAAAGTTCCCGTGGGGTGGAGGACCTACGGGAGGCCGATGGCCTGAATTAGATTGAATTCGCCGCTGGGTGGTGTCACCGTGAAAATATCGATGAATACCTATAAAGCATCCAACTACACGCGTGGAGAGGAACTGGCCAATGCCGTGACGCACGGCGTGGGGGTGGCCCTAGGGTTAGCCGGCCTGGCGGTTTTGACCGTGGCGGCTGCGACACGCGGGGAGGGGGCGACCCACCTGATTGCCTGCGTGGCCTACGGCATCGTCCTGGTGCTGATGTTCCTGATGTCCACGTTGTACCACGGCTTCCGCTCGCCGGGACTCAAGCGCGTGTTTCGTGTGCTGGATCATGAAATGATTTTTCTGATGATCGCCAGCACGTATACGCCGATGTTGCTGATCACCCTGCGCGGGCCGCTGGGGTGGACGCTGTTCGGCGTGGTGTGGGGCATTGCCGTCTTCGGTTTGTTCTTCCAGGGGTTCTTCACCGGGCGCTTCAAGGTGATCAGTACGCTATTGTATCTGCTGATGGGGTGGATCATCGTGTTCGCGATGAAGCCGTTGCTGGCGCATATGCCGTCGGGAGGCATCCGGTGGCTGTGGATCGGTGGCCTGTGTTATACGCTGGGCGCCGTGATCTATCTGTTCAAAAAAATCCCGTATCACCATGCCGTTTGGCATGTGGCGGTGCTGGCTGGGGCCGCCTGCCACTACCTCACCATTCTGTGGTATGTGCTGCCGCCTTGAGCGCAGGGGAAAAAGGATGGGTTCAGGGGGGGATGGGTGGATTTGGATTGCGGCGTGCGGAGAGGATCTGCTACAACAGAATCGTTATGAACATATTTCTCACAGGCGGGTCCGGATATATCGGTAGCGTTACGACCGAGCTACTTTGCGATGGCGGGCATGAGGTGGTGGTGTTCGATAATCTGGAGCGCGGGCATCTGGAGGCGGTGGATCCACGCGCCCGCCTGATGGTGGGAGATTTGCGCGATGCCCGCTGCGTGCGCGACGCCATGCGGGCCGTCCGCCCGGATGCCGTGGTGCATTTTGCCGCCTATGCGCTGGTGGGCGAATCCATGCAAAATCCGATGATGTATTTCGACAACAACCTAGGCGGCGGGCTACACCTGCTGGAGGCGATGTTGCAGACGGGCGTGCGGAAAATCATCTTCTCTTCCACCTGCGCCACCTATGGGCAGCCGGAGGTTATGCCGATGACGGAAACGCTTCCGCAGAAGCCGACGAATCCATACGGCGAATCCAAGCTGATGTTGGAGACCGCCCTGCGCTGGGAGCAGGAGCGCCGGGGTATCCAGCCGGTTTTCCTCCGCTATTTCAATGCGTGCGGCGCCACTGAAAAATACGGCGAGGACCATGAGCCGGAAACTCACATCATTCCCAACGTGCTGAAGGTGGCTCTGGGGCAGGCCCGCGCCGTTCCCGTGTTTGGCGACGACTATGAAACGCTGGATGGAACTTGCATTCGCGATTACATCCACATCGTGGACCTTGCCCGGGCCCATATCCTGGCTCTGGAAAAGGAGGTGGCCGGTCCCTTCAATTTGGGCACCGGTAGTGGTTATTCCGTGAAGCAGGTGATCGAGACCTGCCGGGAGGTGACCGGGCATGAGATTCCTGTGGAGATGTCGCCGCGCCGCCCGGGAGATCCAGCTTGCCTAGTGGCGGGCGCAGGAAAAGCCAGGGAGCAGTTGGGCTGGACTCCGGTCCGTTCCGACATGAAAACCATTGTGCAGGATGCATGGAATTGGCATCAGCGGCATCCTAGGGGATATAGGAGCTGAGGCCATGGACAGACTTCGGGTTCAACAGGTCGATTTCAAGGTGGATACCCGGCGGCCCCACAGTCGGGCCAAGCTCCGCTCCAAGTTCCGCCATGTCATGGCGGTGGCGGCCGGCATGTTCCCCACGATGGGCGTCTTTGTCTTTTTGATGTCCCTGTTCCGGCTGCCGGTGGAGCGTCCCCCATATTACCATTTGAGCCTGATTTTTTTTGGCTGCGGGATGGCATCGCTCCTGCTGTACAGCTTTGCCCGTGTGGAAAAGCATCGGCGCCATGAAGAGTCGAAACGGCTCCGCGAGCTCAAGCACCAGCAGCAGATTGAGTTCCTTCGCCGTGAGCGGGAGGCCACCCGGGCCCCCAAAACCGTGCCCTCCCCCGATGGAGGGAATTGATGGCTCGCCGCCCGGCGACCGCCCGTTCGGGCATGGCGTTGATTTTGACGCTCTCGGCGATTGTGCTGGCTGGTGGCTTGGCCCTTCTGCTACAGGCCCGTGCGGCCGGGCGGGTGGCGTTGGAAAAACGGGAGTGGACGCACGAACGCCTGCGCATCGCCGCAGCGGAGGCGGCGCGCGAAGCCCTGTTTACCTTGGCCTCGGATGAGGATCTGGCCGTGGACCATCTGGGTGAGGATTGGGCCGACGTGCGGGCGGCGCTCACGCCCGACGGCATTTCCACGCTGGCCCAGGTGGAGGATGCCGGCCGGTTTTATAACTGGAACCATGCCGTGGCCTCCAACGGCGCCTCACGGCTTCCTCGCGACATCCTTCTGGACCTCTTGAGCCTGTGCGGGGACTTGAATCCGGTCATCCGCGTGGAGGCCCTAGGCGACTTTCTGGATGAGGACGGGGAGGGAACATATGAAGCCGCTTTCTATCAGGCCTTGACGCCCCCGTATGCCCCGGCGGACAGGCTGTTGTGGGCGCCGGCCGAGTTGATGGCGGTGCATGGGTTTTCCGTAGATTTGTTTGCCCCCCGCGAGGGGCTGGATTCCGCAGATCTGTTCGGCGGGGATCTGAATGCCTGCACCATGGTGTTGCCGGTGGCGCTGGAACAGCCGGTTCCCATCAACATCAACACCGCCAACCACGATGTCCTTCTGGCCATGACGGGCTTGGAGCAGGAAGCCGCCATCCGTGCACTGCTGGCGTTGCGGCACGTGCAGCCGTTTGAATCGCTGGCGGCGCTCGCCGTCGTTCATCCTGGGGCTGCCGCAACCATGGGCGGCACCCTTTCCGTCAGAAGCGACTATTTTCGGGTTCGCGCCCGTGCGGCTTTGGAGGATCAACACCATACCGTCCAAGCGTGGGTCCACCGGGATGAAGACGGGGATGTCCATATTCTGCAATGGGTGGAAGGAGTCGGTTGAGGATGAAGGATTCCTTTGCCGCCGCCTATGCTCTGGATGGACCGCCCGACCGGATGGTGCTGGCCCGGGCGGAACGCCGGGGAGACGCCCGGGTGGTCCTTGCCTCCGCATGCTCTTCGGATGCCATGCGGGAGGAAAAGCAGCGGATTTCCCGCCAAGTGGATCAGGGCCGGGCGGCGGCGGTGGTGTGCGCCCCGGCGGCGCAGACCGTGGTCCGTCGGCTGGTGGCGCCGTTTGCCTCCATTCGGAAAGCCGACCGCATTTGGCCCTCCCTGTTGGATGTGGAGTTGCCGTTTCCCGTGGAATGTGCGCAGACCTTTTATGCCCCTGCCTGGGTGGAGAACGGCAGGGCCGTGACATGGGCCTGTGCCCTTCGCCGCCAGGATCTGGAGGCCAACTTGGCGTTGTGGACGCAACGTGGATGGCCGCCGACCCACTGCGATGTGGAAGCCTTGGCGTTGTGGGCTGGTCATGTGGCCGAAACACCTGCCGCCCGGCCGGATGTGCCGGTCCTGTTGATCTGGCTGGGGGCGGACCATGTCACGCTGGTCCGGGGCCGGGGGGCCGAATTTTCCGCCGCCCACGTCCTGCGCGCCGCTCCTGCCGAATGGACGGATGCCGCTTGGGCCGCCCGGCTCCAGCCGGTCCTGGCGGCCCATGCCGTGGAAACGGATGCCGCCGTATTCAACGTATGGTGGGCGGGTCCTGGGGTGGAGCAGGCCGGCCTGGTGCCGCGGCTTCAAAATGCGATGCCGTTTCCAGGCGCTCTTCGGCACGAAATCCACCGCCAAGCGGCTGCATTTTTGGCATTGTCTCTGGCCCGCCGGGCCTTGGCGGGCGACGGCGTGAATTTTTTGGAGGGCGCTGGGGCGCACCCGGCCATCGTTCGCAAACGTTCTCGGCGGCGGCAGTGGGCCTATTGGGGCGTCCTGGTAGCGTCCCTGCTTGTTTTGCTGCTCAACCAATTGATTTATGCGCTCCGCCGAGAGGAACGACGCTGGATGGACGAGCAGTTGATGGAGACGACCCGCCGACTGACGGGCGAGCCGGCCCTGCACGGCTTGGAGATGGTGCAGGCGGAGCGGGCCATTCCCCGGCGGGATGAGGAAACCAGGGCTTTCCGCCATGCGGCGGATTCCGTGGGGCTGGAAGGGCAATGGCTGGCGCTGTTGCCGGTTTTCTCCCGGCCGGAGATGGAGGTGGCCCGTTTCAGCCTTCAACCCGGACGCCTGCAGGTGCACGGCACGGTGCAGGACATCCGTCTGCTCGAGGACGTGGGCGAACAGCTTCGTGCTCTGGGGTGGACTCTCCACATGGAGGCCCCCGGCCTCTCTCCCGAGGGCCGTCCTCAATTCGTGCTGAAAGGAACCAGCCGTGAAGAGTAGCCGCTGGTTGAACGCAACGGCGGTGGTTCTGGCCGTTTGGGCGGTGGCGGCCACGTTGAACACGGCGTTGTCCTCCTTCCGGCAACGGGAAATTCTAAACCGGAAAAAGGAGGATCTGCAACGGATTCGGCGTCTAGCCGACCGCTGGGCCGTGGAAGAGGCCTGGCAGGCGCGTCTGGAAGCCCTGAAAGCCTGGACGCCCGCCCGGTTGGAGGCAATGGCGGATGGTAGCCTGGGTGAAGGCGCGGCACGGGTTTCCGTCCGTCCGGCGGTCCCCGCCGCCGGGGAATGGCAGGTGAGAGAAGCGGTTGTGGAGATCCGGGAGGTTCCGTATGAGGCTCTGTCCCGTTTTCTGGGCGGCGTGTCGGAAGCCCCTCCGGCTTGGCGGCTGCGTGCCGTGGAGCTTCGTCCTTCGGCAGAGGCCGGAAAGGGCGATGCAATCTTGACGTTCGAAGCGCTGGAAAAAAAACAGCCATGAGACTATGCTGGGCGCCATGAAGTTGTTGAGGACCATCTGGACGCGCCGCGAGCTACTGTGGAATCTGACCTCCCGCGAACTCAAGCAGCGCTATAAAGGCTCCGCCCTCGGTTTTCTCTGGAGCGTGCTAACGCCGCTTTTCATGGCGGCGATTTATGTGGTGTTCCTTCGCCTGCTGGCTCGCGGGGTGCCGATGCAGGACATTTTGATCGGGGTGTTTGCGTGGCAGTTCACCACGCAATGCGTCATGGGCGGCATGAGCAGCGTGACGGGCAATGCCAATCTGGTCAAAAAAGTCGCTTTTCCTCGTGAAATCCTTCCGCTCAGCCAGGTGTGTGCCAACGGGATCGGCTATCTGCTCTCCCTGCTGGTTCAATTTCCCGTGCTGGCCCTGCTACTGTGGCGGGATGGATCGGGATTTTCCTCGGCATGGCCCTTGTTTCTGTTCTGGATGGTGTGGCAGGCCATGTTCAACCTTGGCGTGGGCTCATGGGTCGGCGCTCTGAATGTCTATTTCCGCGACACCCAGCATCTGGTGGGCGTTCTGCTCAGCGCGTGGTTCTTCATGAGCCCCGTTATGTACAACATGGATTTCGCCAAAAACATTGCGTTCCAGTGGCCGTGGGTGGTCAACCTGCTCTACATGAATCCCATGGCGGTCATCCTGAATGGATACCGTGCGGCGTTGCTTCCCGGCGTGGTGTTGGAAATGCCTCCGGCCGCCTGGGTCGGGTTTGCTCTAACGCCGATCATGTTGTTTGCGGGCATCTGGACGTATCGCCGTCTCGAAAAGAATTTTGCGGATCTGCTGTAAAATGAATGCCATTGAAGCCACCCATCTTGGAAAATGCTACACCCGGAAGGGCTTGGGCGCGCCGACGCTGTTCGGCGCTCTGACGGCCGGTTTTCGCAAAAAGACGGATCCGTTTTGGTGCATCCGCGACGCGACGTTTGAAATTCCGGCAGGCCGCACCGTCGGAGTGATCGGCCCGAACGGTTCCGGCAAAAGTTCGCTGCTTGGCTTGACGGCGGGCACCATCACCCCCACGGAAGGGGCTGTTCGGACGTACGGACGCATTTCCTCCCTGCTGGAGCTGGGCGCCGGGTTCCATCCAGATTTGAGCGGCCGGGAAAATGTGTTTTTGAATGCCGCCCTACTAGGGATTCCGCGCGAGGATGTTAAAAAGAAGTTCGACCGCATTGTGGATTTTGCCGAGTTGCGGGAGTTTATCGACATGCCGGTGAAGCACTATTCCAGCGGCATGTATGTTCGACTGGGCTTCTCTGTTGCGGTGGAGGTCGATCCCGACATTCTGCTGGTGGATGAAGTGTTGGCGGTGGGAGACATTGCCTTTCAGCTCAAATGCCTCGACCGCATCCGTGATTTCCAAAAACGCGGCAAGACCCTGTTGTTCGTCAGCCATGCCTTGCAGACGATTGAAGAATTCTGTGATGAAGCGTTTTTGATTTATCATGGAAAACTGGTGGAACGAGGGGATCCCGGCGATGTCATTTTGGCGTTCATCCGCGCCTACATGGGGGAAGGCGGCGGGTTGTATACGCAGGAATTTGGCACACGCACCGTGGAGTTCGGCAATGTGCGCCTGCTGGATGCCGAGGGGCATGAAGCCGGCACCTTTGAAACCGGCGGCGTCATGACGGTGGAAATTCCATATGTGGCCCACCGGCGGGTGGAAAAACCCGTGTTTGGATTTTCCCTCAAAACCGGGAATGGCATGTACATTTTTGGAAGCAACACGCAGATCCAACAACACGAGCTTGCCTTCATTGAAGGAGAAGGCGTCATGAAGCTGGATTTGTCCCCGCTGCGCCTCATGCACGGCAATTATTTCCTCTCCTTGTCCATCCATTCCTGGGACCATGCGGAGCAGTTTCACCGCCGGGAGGATTGGTGGCCTTTTGCCGTTCGTACGCCGTCCGGCGCCCTTGGCCAGTTCCAGCTCGACAGCCGTTGGCTGTAGGCTTGAAGGCACCGCAGCCGTGCGTCTTTTCCGAGCCATCCGGGTCCGGTTGAGCGGGAGGAAAGGAGATAGGTGCCGAGTCCTGATTTGCGGGTGGCCCTTTCGGTTGTCGTTTATTTCATGATTTTGCTTTCGCAAAGGAGCCCCTTTCCCTGGGGGGCAAAAATTTCAAGTGGTGCGCCGGAGGATTTCTTCGGGGGTGCAATCCTTCAACGCCTGATGGGCTCGGTGGTTATTGTACAGCCACGGCGGCTTCGTCCGAAAGCGCCCAGCCAGTATTTCGGCTTCAAAATACCGTTCACCCGCTCGGCCAGCGCGTTTTCATAGTCATGGTTCTTTCGCCGTCATGCGGCTGGACAAGCCGCAAGACGGAGAGCGTTCCAGCGCCCGGAGGCATCCTTGTTGATGCAATTCACTTTCGCCTTCGAATGAGGAGACTAAGGAGGCCCAGGCCAAGCAGACCAAGCGTGGTCGGCTCGGGAATCGTCGCATTCAGAAATTGACTGGGCGACAAAGCTTCGTCGCTGATGCGGAATTCGTCCATCCAGCCGCTGAACCCGTCGCCAAGGGATCGAGTGCCGGCAACGGGAAGGGTGCCAAACTGATAGGGGCCTTCCCCTCCCGTGGGCAGAGGGTTCGAGGCTTGAACTTGGCTGTTGATATAGATGGCATAGCTCGTTGAATCTACAACCAAGGCAAAATGCTGCCACTCGTTAAGCGAAACCAAGCTGGCCGAATCGGACGTGGACGCTGTGTGCAACAGGCTACCAAAGTATAGATTTCCGGAATCCTCGCCCAACCAAAAAGAAAGTGCGCTTCCGTAAGAAAAATTAAACATAGGCGATACCGATACTGGCATCTCCGGCTTCATGAAAAGCTCGATGGTGAATTCATAGCCAAGGATAAGAGTGTTGATGGTGCTTAGGTCAATGAAGTCAGTAAAATGCATAGATCCGGTATTGGCTTGGCCAGTAAGCGGAACGGTTGCAGAAGGAACATCGGTGCTCCAGCCCCGACCCGTGTATCCTCCCCCAGGTACGCTGGTGAAGTCCATAACCCCTCCGTTCATCCGTCCTTCTTCATCATAGGCCCCAAATCCACTTCCTTCCTCAAAACGGAGATAGCAGAGGGTACCCGCTTTGCCGACGGCGCCTCCCAAAAAAACAAGAACCAGCACGCAACATACCTTTTTCATGATACACCTCTTTATAAGGCCGATTGACGAACATACACCCGGTAAAACCTGTTCGATGCACTCAGGGGAGCCATTCCGCCGGATTGCACGCTGACCGTGTGGTTAGTGTTCAGCGCATCGACCAGAATGGTTCCCTCTGTCCAGCCTGTGTTGACGCTGTTTGTGAGGGGCTGCGTGAGATGGTTGTTGAGGACAAAGATACATCCATCCTTGGTTTCGGTTCCTTCCCGTTTGGCAATGAAGAGGTTGGTCTTATAGGCGGTGGATAGGTAGGTCGTGGCTCCGCCAGCATATTTCTTCCGCGCATCAATCAAGGGATCAATGAGGGGTTTCAGCGGTGTGCCCATCCAGCCGTCATCCATGGAGTCGGCAGGGGCTTCAGAGTCGGCGTAAGGCGCATCCAGATAGTCCTGACGGAACACGCAAGGCTGGCCTTCGGACATCAGAATGAAGGCATAGGCCAGTTCCTTTTTTTGCGTCATGCCCATCTTACCTTTGTCGTCTCCCCCATACGGACGAATTTCGTCGTGAGATTCCACAAAGGTCACGACCCGCTCTGGCTGGACATGGATCAACGCTCCAGAGGAGAGCTCCTCCATGTTAAACATCGACGGCTCATTGCACATTTTCACAAGTTTGGTATGCAGCGGAAAATCAAACGAACATACCCGGTTGTCCATCAGGGCGATCCAAGTTTGGTGCTCGCGAGCAGACGCATCCTTGAGCTCGACCCAGTATTCCCCGACGGCGAAGCGGTCGCGCATCAAACCGGAACGCATGTATTCGGCAAAGAAGTCGGGGCCCATGCCCTGGGTGTAGTCGAAGCGGCAACCGCGGGCGCCAAGCTTCGCCTGTAGCCAGTTGCCGTTGTTCTTCATCCCGCTACGCATGTAGGGATTGCGTTCGTTCACATCCGCCGAATGCGCCTCGGGATAGGAATCCCACGGATTTACGCCTGCCGCCAGACCGAATCCAAAATCATGCTGGAAAGGAAAATCGGTATAACTGACGTTGAAATAACCGTTGGTATCGCCAGCGCCACTATTGCGCTTCTCGAAGGTCCGATGGCCATAGGCGTAGTCATAGCGATTGGAGGCCTCTCCGTTGTTCATATGGTTGAGCACGGTATCGACGATGCAATCGATTCGCTTGCGTGCAAACGCCTGATAGCAGGCCGCAAGCTGCTCTTCCGTCCCATAGCGGGTGGGAACGGTTCCCTTCTGGTCATAGCGGCCCAAATCATACGGATCGAACACGTCGTAGCCCACGCTGTATTTTCCGCTCCGGCCCTTCTGCGGCGGAGGCATCCAGACCCGATCAAAGCGGGTATAGAGGTTGCTTTCCACCTCTTGCTGGAGACGCTCATACCAGTATATGCCCGAATAACCCGCCAGAAACGTGGGGAGCGTGCCGTTTGTGACGGCTTCAACCGAATAGATCTGGCTGGCATTGTTGAACCGGAAGCGGACGGAGCCATTGAGCGTATTTGAAATGACGATGTCGCCCACGTTGAACTCAGCGTAGGCGTTGTTGATGGGCAATAGGAAGTCGCTCTGGTCGTTCTCTCCCCATTGGAAATCCCAGCCTCCGTTCGCGGCGAATTTGAACGCCACGCTGGAGGCGTTGGTGAAGACGTGGATGTATTCCCAAGTGTCGTCGCCAATAGGGACCATGTTGTTGACGGCTGGGTTCCAGCCGTTGAAGGAGCCCACCACGCTCATGGTGTTGAAATAGGTTGTCACCGGCCGGGGGACATCCCAGCCAAAGGCCTGGAGCATGACCTCGCTGTCGTCAAAAAGCGGCGTGCGGCTTGGTTCCGGGGCGGGGATTGGAGACAAATATACGCGGGCTCCCAAAAGAGTCGTATTGTTGTTGCCAAAGCTCCCGCTGACGCTTGCGCCGTAGGCTTCGCTGGAGAGCCAACGCTGGGTCCCGTTGTCGCCGCCAAGAACAATCGCGGCGGCATAGATCGCCGTGGTGGTGGCGGGCGACCACGCATTGTCCAGCAGATTGCTCAGCGGAATGGCAATTTCAATTCCGGCATTGGCAAGATGGGTGCTGTAGGGCGTGTCGCCCCATTGCGAGATCGGCGAGGGGCCGCTTTCCGTGAAGGCAGGCGCCAGATTGGCCGCGAC
>JAISGX010000112.1 GCA_031262805.1 Verrucomicrobiota bacterium
GCGGCGCCCATCATCGCGGCAAGCTGGAGGTAGTGCCCGCAGACGTGGGCGGCTCCCGTCTCGGGTTCAACTTCTTCGAAACCGCGGATCGCGGCCGCCTTTTCATCCGCGTGGAAACCCCTCCCTATTACGACCTAGAAAAAACCGTGGGGCGAATCACCGCCATCCAGGACCGCCTGCTGGACCTCTCCGACATGGAGCACGCGATGACCACCGTGGGCAAAGCCGAATCCATGAGCGGGCAGGCCAACGAAGGCGTCTACATGGGGCAGATCGAACTCTTCTTCAAGCCCAAGACCGAACGTAGCTGGAAAATACAGGACCGCCTGGAATACGTGCGTGAATTGTTGTCGAACGAAACCGACTGCATGATCTCCGCCTCCGTACCGGGCATGATGGGCGGCCAAAGCTTCCAGATTGAGCAAAACCTTTATGGCGACGACCTGGACGTGCTGGATGAAACCGCCCTGAACATCCAGGGCGCCATCCGGAACCTCCCGGGCATCAGCCTGCTGGAAACCACCGTCCGCGACACCAAGCCGGAAATCCGGGTGATCCCGAAACGGACCGTGCTTTCCGACCTAGGCGTGCCCGCCTCCATGTTGGGCTCCATCGTGCGCGGCAACATTGAAGGCCTGGAGGCCGCCAACTTCAAACGCGGAGACCGCACCTATGACATCCGCGTCAAACTGGCCGAAGAGGAAGGCAAGGACCAAATCCGCCAATTCCTGCTGCCCGGCGCCAACGGCCGCCCCATCCCGCTGGAAACCGTGGCCGATGTGGTGGACGCCCGCGCCCGCACTCAGATCTACCGTGTGGACAAGCAACGCACCGTCAAAATTCTCGGCGATATCGCCCCCGGCGCCACCATGAGCACCGTGGTGGGGGAGATCGACCAGACCATCCAGAACGAAAACCTCCTGCCCATCGGCTATACCATGGCCGCCTCCGGCATGGTAGAAATGATGGATGAGGTGGTGGCCGACTTTTCCGAAGCCATCCTTCTGGGCGCCTTCCTCACCCTGCTCATGCTGGCCTCCATTCTGGAATCGTGGTCCCGTCCGGGTTTGGTGCTGCTGACCCTCCCGATGGGATTGATCGGCGTGGTCTGGGGCCTCGTGCTCAGCGGCTCCGCCATCACCGTCCTGGTGCTGCTCGGTGTGCTCATGCTGATCGGCGTGGTGGTGAATGCCGCCATCCTGATCGTGGACCAAATGGCCACGCACCTGAAGGAGGGCATGCCCCGCCGGGAAGCCATGTTGGCCGCTATGATCGACCAATTCCGCCCCGTCGCCATGGTGGTGCTGGCCTCCGGCCTCGGCATGTTGCCAATCGCCCTCAGCACAGGCATGGGCTCGGAAAACCGCGCCGGCATCGGCATTGCCTCCGTCGGCGGCATCATCGTCGCGGGTCTCTTCACCATAACGCTCATTCCCATTGTGTACAACCTGTTCACCGGCAAGCCGAAATCCAGCACGGCACCCTCTTCACCACGCCCGAATGAGCGGTGACGCATGAGCGAATGGACGCCCGCCGACTCCCCCCCCCCTCCCGCCGATGCCCTGCGGGGGCGCCGCGTCGTGATGATCGGCTTGAATAGCGACCGAGTGGAACTCCATCTAGCGACCGCCCTGAAGGACGCCGGGGTGGACCTCTATGCCATCACCGAACCCAGTAGCATTGCGGAAAAACTCTGCCTCCACCGCGACATCCCCTTCTCCACCCACCACTTCCGTAGCCGGGTGGATGCCCGTGCCATCCGCCTCTACCGCCGCCTGCTGAAAGAGGAAAAACCCGACATCTTCCACTGTCTCACCAACCGGGCGCTGTCCAACGCCTTGCTGGCCACCCGGCGGGGCGACTCGCCGAAAATCGTGGCCTACCGCGGCACCATGGGCCACCTCCACCGTCTCGATCCCGCCTCCTGGCTCTCCTATCTCCACCCGCGAGTGGATGCCATCATCTGCGTCTCGGATGCCGTCCGCCGCTACCTCAAAACCTTCAACCTGCCCGACCACCGCCTGACGGTCATCTGGAAGGGGCACGACCCCGCGTGGTATGACGCCCCCGCCCCCCGGTCGGTCCTGCATGAATTCGGCATTCCCGCCGATGCCGTGGTGGTGTGCCTCCTCGGCAACATCCGGCCCGTCAAAGGAGCCGATGTGCTGCTCCAGGCATTCCAGGACATCCGCCCGAATGAGAATATCCATCTACTGCTGATCGGCGAGGTGCGCGACAAGCGCATCGCCCGGCAGAAAGGCCGCCATCCGTGCGTTCATTTTCTGGGCTACCGTTCGGACGCCGCACGTCTGGCCGGCGCCTGCGACATCGCCACCATGCCCTCCGTGGAACGCGAAGGCCTGCCCAAAGCCATCATTGAAGCCATGGTCCAGGGCATCCCCGCCGTCGTCACCAATGTCGGCGGCATGCCCGAACTCGTGCAACACGGCATCAGTGGAATCGTGGTGCCCCCCCGGGATCCCGCCGCCCTGCGCGAGGCCTTCCGCACCCTGGCGGCCGATGCCGCCCTGCGCCGCCAATACGGCATCCATGCCAATGCCCGCATTGAAGGCCCCTTCCAGTTTCGGCACACCGTCGAAAAAACACTCACCCTCTACCGAAAGCTCCTCTCATGACCCACTTCCTTCCCCTTTTTCATAAATACCGCCGCCGCACGGCGAGCGGCCGAGTTTTCCACACAGTGGAAAAAAAGTTTCCACACGGTGGAAAAATCGGCTTGGCCCTCCTGCTGGCCGCCTGTGCCGTCCCCGCCGCCGCCTTCCCGGCCGACTGGTTCGCCGAGCCGCGGCACCGGCTGAATGTATCCATCGGCTCCGCGGAGATTTTCGACAGCGATCCGGAATTCTGCTGGGGCATCGAATATGTCCCCGCCTGGCGGTTCTTCCATGTGGCCCCCTGGATCTGTGCGGAAACCGGAAAAAACAATGAATTCTATTCCTCCGTCGGCATCCTGCTGGAAGTGAATCTCACGCATGGCTGGGTGCTGCTTCCCAGCTTTGGCGGGGGCTATTACAGCGCCAACAACGGCTTGGACCTCGGCTTCGACGTACAGTTCCGTAGTAGCCTCGCTCTGGAGCGGGAGTTCGGGCGCGGCCACCGCCTCGGCATCAGTTTCACCCATATCTCCAACGGTTCGCTTTCGGACATCAATCCGGGAACGGAAATCCTCGCCGCAGCCTACTCGCTCCCTCTCGACCTCGTATTCGACTGGTTCCGCCGTCCCGGCGGCGCCTCCTAGGCGGAATTCGGCAGAGGGCCCAATCGCACCTTCATTCAATTCTTAGTGGAACGCTTGACCCTTTTTTTGGAATTTTCTCTTCCACCCTCCTTGTTGCCTCCACTATATTGGGGACTTTGCGTCCCATCGTCTATTGCAAGGAGTTGTCTATGAAATTGTGTGAATTCCTCCGCCCGGCCAGCCTGCCGGATGCGCACGGGGCATTGAAGGAACTCGGCCCCTCGGGCATGGTGCTGGCCGGAGGGACCGCCCTCCACTTCATGCAGGAGCACACGGCGGTCACCGCCGTGGACATCACCCGTCTGGACTTGTCCTATATCCGCCCGGAGGGCGACTTCTACCGCATCGGTGCCGCCACCCCGCTGGCGGACATCCAGCGCTACCGTGCACCGCGCTGGGCCATGCACGAAATCTGCCGCCGCATCTCCACCCACCAGATCCGGAATGTGTCCACCATCGGCGGCAATGTTGCCCGGGTGTTTCCGTGGGCGGACATGCCGGTCGTCCTGCTGGCCATGGGTGCCAATATGGTGATTTACTCGGGCCGGGAAGAAGAATATGCGGCGGATGAGTATTTTGCCTCCCAGCCAGCCAAGCGCTTTTTGGCGGGCGACATCCTCACGGCAATCAAGGTGCCCGCCCTCCGGGCGCACCACGGCTTCGGCTCCGTGAAGATCACCCGCACCTCCGGAGCCTTCAGCATGGTGACGATTGCCGCCGTGC
>JAISGX010000052.1 GCA_031262805.1 Verrucomicrobiota bacterium
ACCTCGTTTTCGAAGATGTCGGCATACTGTCCGAGATCAACGGCGGCAAGCTTTTCGGTTCGGGAAGAGCCCACTGCAAAGGCCGCCGAGCATAGCACGGCGATGAGGGCGATCCCACCGGCGGAACCTCGAAGCCTTCGCGAATTTTCCATGGGTTCTCCTTGGCGCTTGTAACGGTTGAAATCGTACAGCAGCCGAAGCGAAAGCAAAAGGAGAAAACAGAGGGGAAGGAAGAAACGTTTTATCAGCAAGACGGTCGCACGGCTCCCCTAGGGGACCCGGGGGGCGGAGCCGCTCAGGCTTCTCCGGCCAGTTGGCGGTACACCGCCCAAGTCCGGCGGGCCGTCTTTTCCCACGTAAACGGCTGCGCCTGGGCCAGACCGGCCAACCGCATCCGCTCCCGCCGGTCGGGATCCTCCAGCACCGCCCGGAGGGTTCCGGCCCATGTGTCCACATCAAACCCATCCACCCATGCCGGCGCCTCCCCCAGCACTTCTGGAAGGGAGCTGTTGCGGGCCGCCACCACCGGGGTCCCTCGCCCCATGGCCTCCAGCGGCGGGAAGCCGAAGCCCTCGTAGCGGGATGGAAACACAAACACCGAGGCCCCGGCATACAAGGCGGAAAGTTCCCGGTCCCCTACATGCCGCAACAACCGGATGCGGTCTCGTTGCGGCGATTCTGCCATCGCTCGCAGAGTGGGGCCGGTCTTCCAGCCCAGCCCTCCGACCAACACCAACTCGCCATCAAATCCCTGCAGCGCTTCAAACACCTTCACCAGAAACGGAATGTTTTTCCGTGGCTCGATGGTACCCACCATCAGGAGGTAGGGACGGGTCAGCTCCAAGGAAGCGCGGACGGCTTCCACCTCCTCCCTTGAAGGCGGCGGGCCGAAGGGAGCAAGCCCCAGGGGGATCGGCACCACCTTCTCCGGCGGTACCTTCAGCTGCTGCACAATCTCCCGGGCGGAAAAGGCGCTGTCCGTGATGATCCGGTCTGCCTGTTCCACCGTGCGGTTGATTTCCGATGTCAGCCAAGCCAAGTTTTTCGCCTCTGTTGTTTCCGGCATCCGCAGGAAGGAGACATCATGAATGGTGACCACGCTTTTCCGGCCTCGGCTCAAGGGCGGCCGGATGAAGTTGGGGAAGTGATAGACATCCGCCCCGCCAGCGAACCAATCATACGGCGGAAAGCGAAAGACTTTCCATAATTTCTGCGCCGCTCGGCCCGGTAGCCAGCGGCAGGCGCGTAGGCCGATGCCCGGCGGCGGCGCATCCAGTCCCTTCCGCTTGAAATCGAAGTAAAACGCACGCACCTCATCCGTTTGCGCATCGGCCCCCAAGTGCCGCAATAGTTCACGGACATAGCGCCCCACCCCAGCCCGCTGGCCCAATGCCGCTTGAATATCCAGACAAACCTTCATGGCACGCTCCTGGCGAAGCCTCGCCGCCGGTCATGACACGCCTCCGGCCTATCCATCATGGGAAGGAGCCTCCGCGTAGTGCTGTTCCGTCTGCCGCCGCCGTCAACAGAATGGTCCCGATCACCCTCGCCTTCACTCGCTCACCTCGCTGTTCCCATTGGCTTCCATTTTCCCATGGACGCCAGTTTGCAGAAAGGCCTCTTCTTTTGCAAACCTCAAAAGGCAGGAAAACCATTGTCAGGAAAGGAAAGATGCCGCATGCTCTTTGCATGGACGCGCCTTCCTCTCATTCCATCGGCGAGAACCGGAAAGTCATTCGGATTTCCCAGGCCGAAGCCTATGCCCTTCGCATCCCCACCGCACGGAAAAAGAAAAAGCCCTGCGGCTGCCTAGGCCTGGTGTTGCTCCTGATTCTTGGCGGCGGCCTTTGGCATTTCCGGGAGCACGGGCTCTCCTATTTCCAGAAAGAAACCGCCCCTGCCTTCCCGGCGGATGCATTCCCGCCTCCTCCCGCGTCGGCTCCTCCGGAGGAAATCGAGGTCGATTTGCCCGTGGAGGGACACCTTTCCTACCTATCCGCCGCAGGCTGGGACAATGAGACCTTCCGCTCGGGCGTCAGGATCTTCAACCGGGCCGTGGATGCCTACCGGCACTTCCCGGAGGATGCCGACACCCTCACGCCTCTGGCGGAAGGCGAACAGGATGTGATTCAAGCCGCCCGCTTGTTTGCCACCCTCCGCAAGGATGCTCCGGCAGAAGTTTCATTGGAGGCCTATCTTCAAGCCTGCCGGGATCTGCTGGCGGCGTTCCGGGAACGGGCGGCGGCCTTTGAACTCCCTCCCTCCTTCATTGCCCAGCCCTTCGATCCCGTGCCTCCCCCGCCCCCCGCCCGTCCCGCAACAGCCTCTTCGCAGAAATGGACGCACCCTGATCTCGAAGAAGGCGCGCGCCTCTTCAACCAGGCCCTCGCCCAGTATCAGCAGTTCCTGCGGGACAAGTCCCGCACCGATCTTCTGCCCGCCGTGGAGGAATCCGCATATCAAGCGGCTAAAAAGTTCGAGGGGCTACGGGACGTGGCGCCGGAAACGGTCCCCCTGGACCAGCACATCACCCAAAGTTATAAACTAATTTCCGACAGCCGAAGGCAGCATCTGGAAGCCGCCCAAAACGAAAAACCCACCCGCATTCGGCGGACAACGGGCCCTAGGCGCCGCCCGGCCCTTCCGGCCTACCAGCCGCCCTGAGCCTTCGCCGCGCCCGGCTTGCAGGCATAAAAGAGGCTCCGTGCGGAGGGAGCCTCTTTTCTTTCGCTTCATTCCCTGTGGCGGGAGCGCCTACCAGCGGTAGATCACCGTATATGTCACCACCGTTTCGCCATCGGCCGGCACCGGAACACGAAACTCGATTGTGTGGGCATCCACCTTGGCATAGTCCATGCTTTCGTTGGTGATCCGCCAGCTTATGGCACGGAACATGGGTTCCACCACCCGGATTTCCACCGGTACGTCCTTGCGGTTGCGCAGCTTGACCTCAATGGTTTCAACGGCTCGTTTTCCGGTGGTGTCCAGCTGATAGTCCACACACCGGCGGGCGCCCACCAGATCAAAGGCATAGCCCATGTCCAGCTTCAGCTTTTCATTTTTAGCCAAATGATCAATCTGGTTTTCCCCGGTGAATTCACGGCGGCCATCTTTTTCGTCGGTCCGGTACAAGCGCAGGCGGCCCTTGGGCAGTGCAACGCCAAGGCCATTGGTTTCCGAGTTTGAAATTTCAATCCGAACGCCTACTTTGGTGTCCGCCGTCACGCCATAGTCCGGATCGGTGTTGGGTTGGTCGTAATAGCGTACATTCACCATCGGATTATAGGTGTAGGAGCGAAGGCCCTTCACGCCCGATGAGCGCAGGAATTCCACCTGCTTCAATTCGTTGTTCCGCACCGTCACCTCCCAAGGGAGGGTATACAAATGGAATTCATCAAAGGAACGTTCTTGAGGCATCGCCTGATCCATGGACATAAAGGCTCCAGCAAACTTTGCATTCATGGGAGCTCTCAGCGATTCCCGCTGGATCTTCTCCACATCCCCGGCAATCAGTTTGACCTGCGCATTCTCAAAATCCTTTCCCGTAGAATTCTGGAGTGAAATCCAGCCAGAAAAATCATATTCGTCGGCTCCTTCTTCCGGCGCCACCAGGCTGTAGGTCGCCTCCCAGCTCATTCCGGCGGTGATGTAGGCCACTTCAATGGGGCAGGCGCCTTCTTTTTCGGACTCAATCTGCCACACCAGCGAAGGCTTCAAAAACGCATCCGAATCAATGCCGTCGAACACCGGACGGCCCGGCAGCGAAAACCGGACGGCATCGCCCATTTCCACGATCGGCTGTTGATTCCTTCCTCCCGGGATATAGCCGCTACGGATCACCTTGCCGACGGATTCCTTGATGCTACCATCCTGCCGGACTTCCTCGAAACGCACATTCTGCCCTTCGAATTGGTGCAACAGCAGGCCTTCCGTCAGAGGATCGTTGACATAGCTTTGTTCCAGAATGCGGACATGAAACGGCTCTTCGCCCAGCTCCCGCAGCAGGACGGAATCCGGCTCCAGCTGTCCGGACATGTCCGTCACGCGGATCTCGGAGACGCCTTCCTCCAGCGAAAGAACCCGGTCCTCCTTCACCGTCGCAAATCCATCGTTATAAATGGTGATCTGCGGGCCGCCATCGGCAAAGGCAAACAACGGTACGCACACGCTCAAGAGAAGAATTCTTTTCATCACGGCATCCTTTTCGAATTGGGACTACACCTTATTTCTGCTAGTCTATGCCGAGGAGAAGGAAAAGTCGATAGAAAGCCCGGCCTCTCCCGCCCGGCGGGAAAGGCTCAGGAGGACGCAGGAGACGAAGCGCGGGCTGTTCTCCAAAGAGCACCAACCATTTTGGCCCACAACGGATAGAGCTCTTCCGTGCAGGCAATGGATTGTTCAACCCCTTGGTTGGTTACCCGGCGGCTCCGTGGAAGGAGGGAAACTGCGCCACATCAAGTATCGGGAAGCAGAAGCGCCGCCTAGCCCCCGTGCGCCCCGGCCTTTCCGGGGAGTTACGGGTAGAAGCCCGGTTGATCCAAGGCCATGGTTTCGGGAAAGCCACAGAGAATGTTCATGTTCTGCATGGCATTGCCGGCCTGCCCCTTCATTAGGTTGTCGATGTGGGAAACCACGCGCAGACGCCGGGTCCGATTGTCCACACCGACCGTCAAATTGCAGAAATTGGTGCCCCTCACATGAACCGTTCCAATGGCGGCAGATTCATCATACAGCCGGACAAACGCATGGTTCCGGTAGTATTCGGCGTAGGCATCCTGAACGGTTTGGGCGGTGATGCCCTCCGCCAGTGTTCCGTACAGGCAACTCATGATGCCCCGGCACATGGGCACCACCTGGGCGGTGAAGGTCACCCGGATGTCTTCCCCGGCCAACGCACCGAGCATCCGCTCCACTTCCATGACATGCTGGTGCCCGGCAAGCCGGTACGCATTCATATTTTCGTAGCGGGCGGGATAGTGGAAAGTGGGAGACGGTTTTTTGCCAGCGCCCGACACACCAGTTTTGCAGTCGCAGATCAGGCTGGAGGGATCGACCAGTCCGGAAGAAACGGCCGGGGCCAGACCCAGCAGGCAGCTCATGGCAAAGCAACCGGGATTTCCCACCAGCCGCTGATCTACCGCATACGCCGCACGGTTCAACTCGGGCAGACCATACACGGTGGAGGACAATAAATCGGGGGATTTGTGCACGGGGTCCCTGCCGATACGCCGGGCATATTCGGCATACTCTTCCATATTGTTGAACCGGAAATCACCGCTGTAATCGATGACTCGCGCCCCTTTTTCCAGTTCCACACGCGCCTGAACCATGCCGACGCCGTCCGGCGTGGAGAAAAACACCACATCCGCCGGCTCCTGTGCCGCCGGATCGTCCGGCTTCAAGATCGGCAGGTCGCAGAATCCCTGTAAATGGGGATAGAGCGCGCTCATCGGCATGCCGGTCTCCGTGGCGGCCACTAGGGTCTGGATCCGAGCCTCGGGATGGCGCAACAGGAGCTCCACAATTCCCACGCCGCCGTATCCCCCGCTGCCGACTACTTTAACCTTGATCATCTTGTTTCCTTCATGTGCTGGCATTTCTTCACGAACGGCCGGGATTGTCCCAAGCGGCAGGGGCCTGTGTCAACTCCCGATCGGGGGGGGGAGCCGCAGGAATGCCGGAAAATGCCCCCCCATCCTACGCCATTTTCTCCAGATAGGGCTTGCAACCGGATGTCCGAAGCCCGTATAGTCCCCCACGAGTTTCGCGTGTGCGGAACCGGAAGCGAAGTTCCCCGGCGGCCCTCCGCCTGGGACAAAAGCGGATTTTCCGTCCAAACAATATAAAGGGCGGAATATGCCAACAAGAGAGGAAACCCGATCATGGTTACCATGACAACGCCCAACGTGCGTCAAGACGTCAGCATTCAAGACCTACTGGAAGCAGGCCTGCACTTCGGCCACCGAACCAAACGCTGGAACCCCAAAATGCGCAAGTATTTGTTCGGCCAGCGCAACGGCATCTACATCATCGACCTCCTGCAGACGCTGGAAGGCCTTCAGGAAGCCCGGCAGTTCATTTATGACACCGTGGCGCGCGGCCGCCAGATTTTGTTTGTCGGCACGAAAAAACAGGCGCAGGAAGCCCTAAAAAACATCGCCAGCCAGCACAAACAGCCGTATGTGGTGAACCGTTGGCTCGGCGGCACGTTGACCAACCACGAAACCATCCGCAAATCCATTGCCCGCATGCGCGAGATCGAGCAGATGGAAAAAGACGGCACCATCAATACCCTGCCCAAGAAGGAAGTCTCCAAACTCCGGCATGAGCTGGAAAAACTGCAGTACAATTTGAGCGGAATTGCCGACATGCGAGGCAATCCGGGTGCGCTGTTTGTGGTGGACATCAATTGCGAATCCATCGCGGTGGCCGAAGCCAACCGCCTGAACATTCCCGTGATTGCGCTGGTGGATGCCAATGTCGATCCCACCCCGGTGGACTACCCCATTCCGGCGAACGATGACGCCATCCGCGGCATCAAACTGATTACGGACCTGGTCGGCCTGACCATCCAGCAGGCAGGTGCGGAATATGCCAAGGTGGCGGCGGAAGAAGCCCGCAAGCGTGCGGCGGAAGAGGCGGAGGCGGCGGCCCGTGCCAAGACGGAACGCGAAGCCCGTGAAAAGGAACGTGCGGAACGTGCGGAGGAAGCCGCCCGCATGAAGGCGGAAAAGGCTGCCCAGCTCAAGGCCGAAAAGGAAGCGGCGGCAAAGGCGGAAGCCGAAGCCAAGAAGGCGGTTCCTGAAACCACGCCGGAAGTCCCTGCCGAGGCGCCAGCGGAAGAAGCGGGCAAAACAGAGTGACGTGTGGCCAGCATAAATTCCGCGGGGCGCACCGAAAGACGCGCCCTGCCCCTCCCCCAAAAGTGAACTGAAACGAAAGAAGGAATAGACCATGGCAAATATCAGCGCCTCATTGGTGAAAGAATTACGTGAAGAAACCGGCGTCGGCATGATGGAATGCAAGCGCGCCCTGGTGGAATCCAACGGCGACAAGGCCGCGGCCATCAAGTGCCTGCGTGAGGCCGGCATGGCCATTGCAGCCAAGAAAGCCTCCCGGGCGGCCAAACAGGGCGTCATCGCGGCGGAGGTTAGCGTCGATGCACAGACCGGACATATGATTGAAGTCAACTGCGAGACGGATTTCGTCGCCAAGAATGACAATTTCAAGGCGTTTGTGAATGAATTGCTCAAAGATGCGGCCAACGTACCGGACGACGGCATTGCCGAAGCGGCGAAGGCCAAGGTGGACGCCAAGATCGCCGAGATCGGAGAGAACATCATCGCCCGCCGGAACATCACCTACAAGGTTCAGGGCACCGGCGCCGTGGCGGCCTATGTGCACCTGGGCGGAAAGCTGGGCGTAATGGTGGAAGTGGGCTCTGGCAAAGCCGACTCGCTCCAGACGCCCGCCGGCAAGGAACTGCTGGGCGATTTGACGCTGCACATCACGGCTGTTGCTCCGCAATACATCCGCCGGGAAGAAGTGCCCGCCGACGTCGTGGATGCCGAAAAGGAAATCTATGCCAAGCAGGTGGAAGGCAAGCCCGCGAACATTGTGGAGAAAATCGTGGCAGGCAAAATCGACAAGTTCTTCAGCCAGATCTGCCTGATGGAACAGGCGTTTGTGAAGGATCAGGACAAGAGCGTCGGCCAGGTGCTGGAAGAAACCGGCAAGGCCGTCGGGGATGCGTTCTCCATCCGCCGCTTCGTCCGCTGGCAACTGGGGGCGTAGTCCCCCTCCACCGAAAAACGGCGGGCCTCTGGGTCCGCCGTTTTTTATGTCCGACACCGGGGGAACAACTAGGCAAGGAATCGGTCGCCCTCACTCACTCCTAGGAAAACGACGAAAAACGGAAAGGAAGACCGGAATTATTTCGGGAAATCGGCCCCGTACGGCAACGGGACATTGTGGCGGCGGGATAGGGCGTGGATGTCCCGGATGATGTCGTTTTTTCCGCTAATCATATGGTCGTTGAGAAGTGTATAGATTTTCTGCGCCACCCACTCCCGCCGGATGCCCTCCCCCCCATTTTCGGCAGTGGCCAAGTCCAAGGCGAAGACCATATCTCGTTTTTGTGCGCCGTTGTCCCCCACAATCTGTAAAACAGCGGACGTCTGCTCCAAAGGGCAGCGCCCAACCAAGCGGAGGGGACGATCCAGATACAGGTGGGTCAGCGTAGCCGGATAAACCTCCGCCGCGCTGTCTCCGGAAAAGCGGTATTCCAAATTGGCCAGGACCGGACGGGACAACTCACGGGCGGCGCGAGCCACGACAGCGGGAATTTGCTCGCGGCGCGGCATAATCCAGGCCCCTCCCCGGTTGTTGTGGCCCAGCAGATCCAGCAAGAAGGAATTCACCCGTTCTCCCGCACCTATGGTGAAGACAGATACCCGGCCCCGATTGGCCTTGCTGAAGCGCATGATGATTTCTGAGGAATCCACGGTTCCCATGGTGGGACGGCCGTCCGTCATCAAAACAACGATCATGGGGCGGCCAGGATGGCGTGGAATCTTCAACATCTGCTGCAGGGGATAAAACAGATCCGTCTGGCCTCTGGCACGCATGGCATCGGTGAAGCGAACGGCCTCCTGCAGGGAATCGCTGGTCACCGGTTGCCATTCCTCGAAACACAAGACGGGGGTGTCGCTGTAGCGCATTACATTCAACCGGTCCGCCGTGGTCAGGGTGCGCAGATAGGCCACAATGCCTTCCTTGAAGAAATCCAGCTTGGAACGCGTGATGCTTTCCGAGCAATCCTGCACCAGCAGGATGTCTTTTGGAATCACCGGAAGGGCTTCCACACCGGCACGGGAAAGGGAGAGTTCAAAATAAACGGCCTCCTCTTCCGTTGCGCGGTAGGTGGCCACATGAACATCCAGCAGCTGTTCCATCGGAGCCAGATCCGTCACATCGGCAGACTTTTCATCCAGAAAAGCGCCCTGTTCCCGCAAGCGTTCCCCTGCCGTTTGTTCCCCCTGCTTGGCGGCCTCAATCATAGCCAGAGCGGCAGGTTCCGCTGCTTCCAGCACGGCCAAGGGGCGCGCCACCAGATCTTCCGCCCCCTCGGCCCATGCTACGGCTTCGGCAATGGCGTCGGCATCCGCCGGCCGTACGACATCCGGCACGCCGGAGATACGAGCCACCGCTGGAACCACTACACGCGGAAGAGCGGCCCGTTCCTTTTCCGCCATCTGCCGTTCAATCTGCAGAATGTCCTGGCGGAAGTCCAGCCGGGAAAAATCTTCTGCCGCACCGGCCGGGATCAAGACCTCCTGCGGGGCGGACGGCATGAAATCCAGCTGTTCCGCCTCCAAGAGCACCCCCTCCAACAAGGCCTGTTGAAGCGGCTCAATTTCTGCAAACGCCTCCGAATCTTCAGGCCGAAATTTTTCCGGCTGCACGTAGGATGGCAGATCGGGAAGGCGACGGACCTCCTGCATCACCAACGGCCGGGGTCTGGGAACCACCGGCGCTTTGAAGGACGCACCGAGGGGGAGCCAGCCGGGCAGTTCAAAAAACAGCAAGGCGTGGGCCGCAACGGAAATCACCAGCGCCAGCGCAAAGAGCGCCGCCCGGATCCAGGGCAGGCGCGCTTCGCGTCCAATAGGGGGATGAATACCGGCGGCCGTGCTCATCGGTGGCTAGCCTTGCAGGGTCATGAGGAACTCGATGTTGGTCCTCGTCTTTTTCAAGCGGCCGATCAACAGCTCCATTGCTTCGACCGGCGGAACGCCGTTGAGGGCCTTCCGCAGAATCCATACGCGATTGAGTTCGTCCGGATGCATGAGCAAATCTTCCTTCCGGGTGCCGGATTTTTCAATATTAATCGCCGGAAAGACGCGCTTGTCCACCAAGTGGCGGTCTAGGCAGATTTCCATGTTGCCGGTTCCCTTGAATTCCTCGTAGATCACTTCATCCATACGGCTACCGGTATCCACCAAGGCCGTGGCCATGATGGTCAGGCTACCGCCGCCCTCGATGTTCCGCGCCGCGCCGAAGAAGCGCTTGGGTTTGTGCAGGGCATTGGCGTCCACACCACCAGAAAGGATTTTGCCGCTGTGGGGCTGCACGGTGTTGTAGGCCCGCGCCAGGCGGGTGATGGAATCCAGCAGGATCACGACGTGTTTTCCCGCCTCCACCTGCCGTTTGGCCATTTCAATGACAATTTCCGAAATCTGCACATGGCGCTCCGGAGGCTCATCGAAGGTTGAACTGATGACTTCCGCTTGGGTGTTGCGCTGCATATCCGTCACTTCTTCCGGCCGCTCATCAATCAGCAGGATGATCAGTTTCACCTCGGGATTGTTCTCCGAAATGCTATTGGCCATCATCTGCATCAGAATGGTTTTACCGGTCCGCGGCGGCGCCACAATCAAGCCGCGCTGCCCTTTCCCAATTGGCGTGAGCAGATCCATGACCCGCATATTGATGTTGTTTTTGCTTTTGGTTTCCAGCACCAAGCGCTCATCCGGGAAAAGGGGTGTCAGATTTTCAAATGGGATGGTGCTACGACGGGCCTCCGGAGGGGCATCGTTGACGCTGTTGACCTTCTGCAGAGCAAAAAAACGTTCCTTTGCCTGGGGGGAGCGGATTTCACCATCCACCATATCCCCGGTCCGCAGGGCGAAGCGGCGCACCTGAGAGGGCGAAACATAGATGTCGTCCGGCGAGGGAACATAGTTGTTGTTCGGCGAGCGGAGGAAGCCGAAATTGTCCGGTAGCAGCTCCAGAACGCCGCGGACGAACATGGTTCCTCCGCAACGGGCATTGGCCTTCAGAATTTCAAACACCAGCTCATGCTTTTTGAGGGCACCCAGATCGGTCAGCTGGTAATGGTCGGCCAGCTCCTTGAGTTGCGGGACCATCAACTGCTGCAGTTCGTTCAATTTAAGCACGCGGGCCAATTTCGCCCGCTCGGCGGCGGCGGCTTCCGCCGAAGCGCGGGCCGCGGCGATCTGTGCCGCGCGGGCGGCTTCTTCTTCCGGGGTCAAAGGCACGCGTGGAGGACGGTTGTCGCGGAAATTCCGGCGGTCCCGGTCCCGGCGGTCAAACCGTTTTTCATACCGGCCGCCTCCATGCGAATGGGGCTGGAATCCAGAACGGTTGTGGTTGTTGGCGGACGGCGGAAACGCGCTGAAGGTGGATGCGCCTTCCTCCTCCCCAGATGCCGCAGGGGGCGGACAGGACGCCGCCGCTTCCACCGTCGGGGTCGGAGCGGGCTGTTCTGCTTTGGGAGCGGCGGGGGCTGGAGCGACATCCGAACCAGCATGGAAGGTGGAAGCGGGGTTCGGCCCTTTTCCGCCGGGACGAAATTCGTCGCCATCGGCCATGGTGGTGTCCAACAGAGAGGTCGGCAATGGAATCGCCGCCTTTTTCTCTTTCTCCTCTCCTTCGGGTTTGACCTTCCGGGGACGTCCACGGCGTGCACCGGTGGAAGACGTGGTTTTTTTACGGGGTTGGCGCGGTTCTTTCTCTTCGGGGGCCATATGATTTCTCCTTGTTTTTTTTGAAAGGGGTTGGTGAGATGAAAATGAAGTCAAGGCCGCCTTATATGCGGCGTGGCTCCATTCTCGGTTGCGGTTCAAAAATTTCTTTCCAGACACGGCGGCAAGCGCCTTCCAGCTCTAGTAGCGTGCCGCTATTTTCAATGACGATGTCCGCCCGGGCGCATTTCTGGCGCACAGGCCACTGACTGGCCACTCGGGCCTCCGCTTCGGGGCGGGAAAGGCCTCGGTCCGCCAAACGTTGGAAAACGACTTCCGAATCGGCCGCAACGCAGACCACGCTATCCCAGCCTTCGGACGAGCGGCTTTCGTACAGAAGCGGAATGGCGGCGACACCATGCCGCCCCTGTTCCCGGATGCGCCCCGCCCACGTCCGAAGATGTTGGAGCACGGAGGGATGGATCAGGTCGTTCAGACGCAGGCGTGCAATTTCATCATGAAATACAATGGCGCCCAGCCGCTTTCGGTCGATGCCGCCATCCGGCGAGCGGACCTTATCGCCGAATTCCAGTGCCACGGCATCCACACAGCTTCCGCCCGGTGCAATCAGTTCATGCGCCACATCGTCGGCATCAAGGATTTCCGCCCCCCATTTGTGCCAAAAACCGCACACCGTGCTTTTCCCGCAGGCAATTCCGCCCGTAAGAGCTATGCAGATTCCATTTTCCATCTATCTTCCATCGTTTCTACCAAGGGTTGGCCGGCGCAATGGCCGGGGCCTCCACTTCCGCCCAATCTAATTCTTCTTCCGAGCGGAAGCCGTTCTCTCGCAGGATGGAGGCATGCCGCAAGGTCTCCTGAGCTTCAGCATTTTCCGGATCCATCCGAAGGGCATGCGCACTCCATTGCTCCGCCAGCGGCAATTCGCCGGTTTCCAACGCTTCCCGGGCCCGCCCGGAAAGGGTCTGTGACAACCGAGCCGCCACCGGGCTGGATTTCAAGCGGTACACCCGGTACTTCCGGTTTCCAAATTCCGGCACAAAGAACCGAAGTTCTTCGGGCCGTTGTTCAAACAAACGAGCCGCCGCTTCTTCCATGGGATCCAGGGCATCCACCATGTAGCGCATCTGCAGGCCCGGCTGGATGTCCGAAAATTCACCCATGGAATGCACATACACCGTGGCACCATTGGATTGCATCCAATCTCGAAACTCTTCTTCATTGCCCGTGAAGAGGGCTTCCCCATATTCACGGACTTTTTTCCGAATGTCCGGCGACTCGAATTTCGGGTGCAACACCACCGGACAACCGCCATAGGCGGCAATGCCCGCGCTGATGCCGAAATTCGCCAGCACCGGTTCCGGAGCTACAAATTTCCGCAGGTATTCCATCAAGGCCTCGGTTTCCGCAGCATACACATTCGGACGGCCCCAGCGGACGGCATCCTGCCAAGTTTGCCCAGCTTCCACCACCCATCCGCAGATCAACAAGGCCAATACGACGATTCGGAGGGGCTTCCTTCCCCGGACCAGAACCGGCCCCGCCCACAAGCCCAACAGACCGCAGGCAAAAACCGCCAGCCAAACGTGAAAGCGAAAAAAGAGAATGAAGGCGAAGAGAGAACCAAACAGAAGGAAAATCAAAAAGGGAAATGCCTCGTTTTCACGCGGGAGACGAAAGTTTCGGAGAATCAGACCGAAAACTGCCGCCGCCGTCAATCCCAAAAGCATGGGAAACCATTCCCAGACCATGGCCCAAGAGGTGGAGTTCAATGCGGGAACCCACAAAATCCGCTGGTTGAATGTCAGCATGGCGGGATCGTCAGGGCGGCAGTTGAAGAACCGGAGCTTCGCCCAAAGCAATTCACCGAAATGCCCGTAAGCCCGGCCATAGCCGCCAGAAAAGTGCCAGACGGCCCAGGCCAGCAATGCCGCCAGCAAGACGGTCCGCACCGCCGTCCAAGCCCGTGATCGTCCACCCAGGCGGAGCAAGATGAGGGCATAGCCGAGCCACATGGCGGGTGAGTGCATAAACCCATGAAGGGCCAGGTACGGATTGGCTAGACCGACATAGGCCAGACAGACCAGCAACGGCCCCACCACGACCTTCATCCGTGCCTCGGTAAAGCGACCAGCGGCCACCAAGACCAGCTGCCAGATCATATAGAGCAAGAGATAGAATTGAATCAAATCCCATGTGCTCAAGGCCAGGGCGGCCAGAATGGCGGCCGCCCAGCCCGTCAGGAAGAGACCCAGGGAAAGACGGCCTCCCGATGCTCCCGCGCCCAAACGGCGAAGGCAGAGGGCTTGAAGGGCCAAGTGCCACATCAAAAGCGGCAGGGCATGGTTTTCATGGGAAAGTTCTTGGCCCGTGGAGCGGGCCACGGCACTGATGGCCACCGCATAAAAAGCGGCGGCCCAGAATCCACCGGTAATCCCCCCCCCCATCCATTTGACCCAAAAAAACATGCCGGGAATGGCCAGAAGGAGCCAACCCAATTCCAGCCAGCGGATTTTTTCCGCCAGATTCAGGATGCCCGGCCAGGCTTTGGCGGCGTGGGCCAATGCCATTTCCGCGCCAAGGGTGTCGGTCGCACGCGAGACCACGCCTTCGGGATACGCAATGGCCCTGTCGATGTCGGGCAGATGGCCGTCCCGATAGACCATCTGGATGCGGCGAAAGGCCAATGCGCTTTCAAGGGAAAAGGAAAGGTTGCCGGTGGCCGTCAAGGTCCGCTGGGCATTCAACACATGCCGCCGGGTCGCGCCTCCTGCGGCGAGCAATCCCACCAGCAACAGGAGCTGGAGACCTATCTTCCACTGTTTTGAAAGTGCATGCATTCGTCGGATTAAAAAAGGCTTAGTTGTTCCTCTTCCGTCGATTTTTTGACGGGTTTCAGGGGCGATGAATTGCGAACGCCGGGTGGGACATCCGCCGAAAATTGACGCAGGGCATATTTTTCAAAAAATGCCTTCAGCTGCCCCAGCGACGGCAAGGGCGCAGGAATTTCTTCCCACGACGGAACACCCGGTACATTCCGGTCCAGCTCCATCAATTCCACATTCACCCGTGCGGTTTCCGCACCGGCACGCATTTTTTCGCGCAGGGTGCCCGAACCGATTTCGTCGGTCCGAGCCAGACAATTCTCGAGCGTGCCGAATTGATTCAATAGTTTTGCAGCCGTTTTCGGCCCCACTCCACTGATTCCGGGGATATTGTCCGCCACATCGCCGATCAAGGCCAGCCAGTCCACAATCTGCGCCGGGGCCACTCCGGTTTTGAGCAACACCGCGGTGGCATCCAGTTCCTCTTCCGCCTTGGTGGGCGGGACCATCCGGATGTACTCATCCACCAGTTGCATCAAATCCTTATCGCCAGTGGCAATCCGCACCACATTCCCATTCCGTGCGGCCCGGTCGGCAAGTGTGGCAAGCACGTCGTCGGCTTCCTGTTGATTCAACCGCACCGCCGGAATGCCAGCGGCCTCCAGAAATTCATTAATCAATGGAAGCTGGGAGCGCAATTCATCCGGCATGGGCGGCCGCTGGGCCTTGTATGCCGGACATTTTTCCAAGCGGTGGGGCGGCGTTCCGCCGTCAAAGGCCACAACAATTCGGTCGGGTTTCCATTGGGCTTCCAGCTGTCGAAGCATCCGAATGAAGCCAAACAAGGCATTGGTCGGCCGACCATCCGGCGTAGCCAAACCCTTCACGGCATAAAATGCTCGATAGGCTACGGCCAAGCCGTCAATAAGCAAAATGGATTGATTCATGTTTTGAAACGGGTACGCTACAGCAAAGCCCCTGCGCGGGGAAATTCCAGACGTCCCTCCCTGCTTCCGAAAGATGGGGCGCCGAGGGATAAGCCATCCCCGGTTCCGTCGATCGAACACCTCTCTCAACGGTATGTACCTTTTATAGCAAAGTTCAGGACATTGAACACTAAAAACGGCACCCTCGAGATTATTTTTCTGCAACAGGTTCTTTGAAGGATGCCCAGAACAGAGGAAGACCCTTCCAAAACAAAAGCGGGCTCCTGACGGGGAGCCCGCTGAGAACCGAAGGTCGGCTTATTGGAGGGAGGAGAGATCCACTTCCCCGCTTTCAATGCCCTGGCCGGGCATGGCACCGTCCGTGTGGATCGGGCGGCCGGCCGGATCCACCAACCGGGCGGTCACAAAGATCAAGAGGTTCTTCTTCCGGCTATACTGGCCTTCAGAACGGAAGAGCCAGCCCAAGAGCGGGATGTCGCCCAAGATGGGCACCTTATCCTTGATGGTGGTGAGTTCTTCACGGATCAACCCGCCCATGACGACTGTCTGGCCGTCCCAGATGACGATGGAGGTTGTGACATTCCGGCTGGTAAAGACGGGCATTGGCATATTGAACTGATAGGTGTTGGCTTGGCGGGCACCGATGATGCCGGTTTCCACCGTGATCTGTGAGCCATACTGAATCCAATCGACGAGCTCCGCCACTTCGGGAGCCATGACCAAGTCAATGGTGTAGCCATCCGGCCCGACGGTGGGCGTCACATTCAAAATGACACCGGTTTCACGGGTTTCAAATGTGCCGGGGGTCACGACGGGCGACATGGTCACGTTCCCATCCGAGTTCATGGTGGGCTGGGTGACGTCGAATTCGGTCGGATAAATGATTTCCCGCACCACCTGGATCTGAGCGTTCACACCACTACGGGTGGTCACGCGCGGCGCACTCAGCAGGTCGCTGCCGCCATGCTGCGAAAGGGCCTGCAACACCACCGTCACTTCAGGATTCGTCAGCACGCTGGAGGCGCTCAGAATGCCGCCCAAAACCGTCTGGTTGGCGGTCTGCGTCAACATACTGGTGGGTTCGATGTTCAAATTACCGGCGTTATAGCCGAAGAAGCGCAAGCCCTGCGTGAAGCCGCTCTGGTTGGCGTTGAGCTGCATGCGACCGCCGGAACCGTCTTTCTTGGTGGCAAATTCATAGCTGTCGTTCAGAATCCACTGCAAGCCCAACTCCTCCAGGTCCGTTTGGTCCACTTCGATAAAGCGGGCTTCGATTTCCACCTGGTTAGGCACCACATTCAACTGTTGCAGGATGCGTTCAAAGGTTTCCAGATTGTCCGCCGTGTTGGCGATAATCAGCTGGCTGATCGTAGCGTTATAGGTGATGGAGGCGCCGGCCGGGAACTGGACGCCTGTTTTCTCAAAGAAATCCTTCACATCGGACTTGGTTACGCTGACCCTGCCGCTCATGGAGACAAATTCCTCATCCCGGTCATCTGCCGAGGCCCCTTGCCGTTCCACAATGACATTTATGAAGGAGGGCTGCACGGGATACATGCGGGTGATGATGTTGCCGATCGGCGCGTCAATCCGCGTGATCATGACGGCGGACTCTTCAATGCGGTATTTCAGATTCGCGACTTCCGTGATGTACTTGATGGCGTCGAGCATGCTGATACGGCGGAGGTTGAGGGTGATGGGACTCACGCCCGTGGAGCCGCCCGAGCTGGGGGCGGACATCGACATGCTGTAATCTTCCTCCATGGGGAACCCCCACTCATCTTCCATGGGCGCGGAGGCCGGGGCAGATGCGGCCACGCCACCGGAGGTGCCCAGATTCAAGATGATGTTGACGCCTTCTCCTTCCGGGTCGGCCGCGATGCTGGCGTCCACCAGAAAAGTGACGACGTCGTTGATGTTGGCCTGACGGAATTCCACCGAGGGGATGATGATGCGCTGCATTTTTTCCTGCAGGCGGTCGCCGCTCACCCGGCGTTCAGTCCCCGCTTCCGGTCCATCCGGCAACTCGATCTGCACGCGGACAGGGGGACTCCAGCTACGGCGAACATCGGTCATCATGCCTTGCACGCGGGCTTCCCGCTCATAGGTCGCCAGCTTATATTTGTCGGCTTCGATCTTGCGGAGATAGCGCATGGCGCTCTTATGGTAGGGATCCATGTTCAAAATCCGCTCGAAGAGGGCGGTGGCGCGGTCGTAATCCTGCAAATTGTACCATTGGCGGGCTTCGTCGTAGAGTTGCTCAATCGTCTGGTTTTTCTGAAGGGTCGCGGGCTGGCGGGAGGGCGGCTTGGGAATGGCGGCGGCGGCTTCCAGCCGACTGAGGCGTTTATCCAAGGCCTGAGCCCCGCGGTGCGAGGGCGAAGCCTTCAGGGCGGAGTCCACCAAGGTGCGTGCATCCTCTAGGCGCTCATTGCGCTGGACCATGCCGCGGGCACGAAGATATTGGGCTTCCGCCAAGCCCCAAGCCATCTGGTCCCGGGCTGCCGCGGTCTGCGCCCGTTCGGGCATCGTATTTAATGCGCTGGTGAAAGCGGTTTCCGCAGCCACATAATCCCCGGCGCTCAAGGCACGGAAGCCGGTCTCCGAAGATTTCAGGGCATCGGCCTCCGCCGCCTGCCGCCGCACTTCCTCCCGCATGCCGGTTTCCCGGGCCACGTCCTGCGTTTCTGTAGAAGGGAGGGCCGATTCTGCGGCCGGTGCGGACATGGAGTCCTCAAATGCCATGCTGTCATCTTCGTCCACGGCTTCATAATCAAATTCATCCGCCACGGGCGCCATTTCGACCGGCTCAACAAATTCAACGTCCTCCACCAGCACGGCGGTGGAATCGTCCTGCGCAAAGAGATCACCCAACAGGGCGTCATCGGCAAACGGATTTTCCTCGGACACGGGGGCGGTGGCCGTTCCACCGGCAGGCGGCGCAATTTCTGCAAACGGATCGGCAAACAAATCGTCCACGTCCCCCTCGGACGCCGTTTCCTCCATCATGGCCGGGGGCGTGGACTCCACGGTCATGGAAGAATCATCCGACAAAAACTCATCGTCGGTGGAATCGTATTCGACTTCCTCGATTTCCGCCATCACCGGTTCCGTAGAGGTCTCGGCGGGAGCCTCCTCAAAACCCTCCAAAAGAAAATCCAGATCAAACTCATCTTCCTGCGCCAGCGCCATTACGCTGAACAAAAGGGAGAACGCTACTGCTGCGACCATGCACCGTTTCATCTTGGATTCCTCCTTGGAATTTACAAAGGACAGGAAGGAGCGCGAGCCTCGTTCCGTTTCCACACTGTTTTTACATTTTTTTGCCATTGACCAACAAATCACCAAAAACTGGACTCTGTTGCAGGTGCAGACGTTGCGGGACGAGCCCCGGACAACGCGGCCCGTTCTGCCGTTGTTATGACGGGCACAGTCACTTTCACACTGGTTTGTACATCTTGGATTACCACGTTTTCACGGCGAATGTCAACGACCTTGTATTCGCCGCCATATACCTC
>JAISGX010000088.1 GCA_031262805.1 Verrucomicrobiota bacterium
GCCAAGTGCGACCAACCAAGCGATAAGGCGGATTTGAGTCTTCATTATATTTCCTCCTGTAATGCATCCGTGGCGATGCCATTCCAAAACCGACCAATCCACTGCCCAGAGAACTGGGATCAGTTTTACGCGTTCTCCTTCATTTGGCAAGTGGATACGTTGCATGCAACGGAGTTTTTTGCCTAACGGCGGACGGTCTGCGAGGTGCGGCCTCTGGTCCGCGCCTCCGCCATTCCGAGCCGGGTCCTGGTCCGCTTCGGTGATCGAGTGCTTTTTCGGGAGTTGGGGGGGCGGCGGGCGAAGAAGCGGAGTTGCAACTGGAAAGCCCTCGCCGGCGACAAAATCATCCGCATCAGCCTCAAGAAATGCGCTCGCCTCGATGCCGGGAACAAGGATTGGGATGATTTCGGATGCGATTGAATGGCTAGATCCACCTTGTCTTCCGAATTCTCCAGGCTTCCGGGGCATCACACCCTTTTCGAGCATTGCCCGAGACGTTCACCGGGAAAAGAAATGGCGTAAAGGCGGAAGACGTACCGGAATGCGGACACAACGCATTATTACACAAGAGAGTGCCGGAGCCGTTCGAGTAGGCCGGGAGGAGGAGGCGTGCGTTTTTGTAAGGTGTATCGTTTCGTATAAACAAAAATGTCATTTTTTAATTTGCTATGTAACATTTTTGTTGTATTCTCTCCATAAATCATAAAGGGATGTTTCTTTTTAATCCCTTATCAATCAATGGATTGTATAAAATTTTGGACAGACGTCAAAAGTTGGCATGCCAAATGCTACTTAAATGTGTCGCTCCATTTGGGGAGGCCGACCACCGGACGGAATCGCAAAACCGGTTGATTTTGAGTGAAAGACATGACGAAGAAAGTGAGCAGGAAATGAGTACCGCTAGATTGAATGCAATAGCCGCTGTGACCAACTATAAGGCGTCGGGGCCGGCGCTGGATTTTTCCAAGACCCAGGCCAGCGAGCTGTTCGGGTCCAATGTGTTTAATGATCGGGAAATGCAGGATCGTTTGCCGGATACCGTATACAAGGCCCTGCGCAGGACCATTGACAAGGGAGCGCGCTTGGATATGTCCATTGCCGACGCCGTGGCCGTGGCCATGCGCGACTGGGCAATTGAAAAAGGTGCGACGCACTATGCCCATGTGTTTTATCCGTTGACGGGGTTGACGGCGGAAAAGCATGATGGATTTCTTGAGCCCGACGGAAAAGGAGGTGCCATGGCCGAATTTTCCGCCAAACAGCTCATCAAGGGAGAACCGGATGCTTCCAGCTTTCCTTCCGGCGGCCTGCGAGCCACCTTTGAGGCCCGCGGCTATACCGCGTGGGACGTAACGAGTCCGGCGTATATTCTGGAAAACCCCAACGGCGCAACGTTGTGCATTCCGACGGCTTTTTGTTCATGGACCGGGGAGGCGCTGGATAAAAAGACGCCCTTGCTGCGTTCCATGCAGGCGTTGAACGAACAGGCCCAGCGCGTTCTCAGGGCATTTGGCGAAAAGAACCCCGGCCGCGTGGTGGCCACGGCCGGGTGCGAGCAGGAATATTTTTTGATCGACCGGAATTTCTTTTTTGCCCGCCCGGACCTCATCAGCGCCGGCCGGACGCTGTTCGGCGCCAAGCCGCCGAAAGGGCAGGAGATGGAGGATCAATATTTCGGCGCCATTCCGGAGCGCGTGCTGGCCTTCATGATGGAAGCCGAACGCGAACTCTACAAGCTGGGCGTTCCGGTGAAAACCCGCCATAATGAAGTGGCCCCCGGTCAGTATGAAGTTGCTCCGGTGTATGAGAATGCCAATGTGGCGGCGGATCATCAATACCTCACGATGATTGTGTTGCAGCGTGTTGCACAGAAATACGGTATGGCCTGCCTGTTGCATGAAAAACCGTTTGCGGGAATCAATGGCTCCGGCAAGCATTTGAACTGGTCGCTCAGCACTAGGAACGCCAACCTGCTGGATCCAGGCGATACGCCGCAGAGCAACATGCGCTTTTTGGCCTTCTGTGCCGGCGTGATCCGGGCGGTAGACAAATACGCGGCTTTGTTGCGTGCATCTGTGGCGCATGCTGGAAATGACCACCGCTTGGGCGCCAATGAAGCACCGCCGGCGATTCTGTCCATTTTCCTTGGAGAGGACCTGACGGAGATTTTCGAAGGCATCGCCAAGGGGGAGTCGGGCAAATCCAAAAAGCCGGGCTACCTCACCGTCGGCGTGGATACGTTGCCGCCGCTGCCGATGGACGCGGGTGACCGGAACCGGACCAGTCCGTTTGCCTTCACCGGCAACAAGTTTGAATTCCGTGCGGTGGGTTCCAGCCAGTCCGTGGCCGGGCCGATGGTCATTCTCAACACCATTGTGGCGGATTCCTTGTCCTACATTGCCGACGAGTTGGAAGCCTCGAAGGCCAAGACGCCGGAGGCCTTGGGCGCCGAAGTGCAGAAGGTCATCCGGAAAATCATGAAGAAACACGGCCGGGTGATCTTCAATGGCGATGGCTATACCGCCGCCTGGGAAAAGGAAGCCGCCAAGCGCGGTCTGCCCAATGCGCGAAGCACGGTGGATGCCATTGCGGCTGCCGAGTCCAAGGAAAACGACGCCATCCTGTCGTCCTTTCAGGTGCTGAGCAAACGGGAATTCCACAGCCGGAATGAAATCTACTTGGAAAAGTATATCAAGGAAGTCATGACGGAAGCCCGTCTTGCCTTTGAAATCGCCAAGACCAAGATTTTTCCTGCCGCCACCGCCTACCAGCATCAACTGGCCAGCACCTCTGCGGCCCTTCAGGCCATCGGTCAGAAACACTGCACCTGCGTACTGGACGAGCTCAGTGCCTTGGTCGCCGCCTTTCAGGAGAAAATGGAGGTGTTGCGCAAGGCCATCGAGGCTGAACCCGAAGGGTCCCTCCTGTCGCATGCCCGTTATTGCCACGACCAGGTGCTGCCCGGCATGGATGCCGTGCGGGAGATTGCGGATGCGCTGGAAGGCATTGTGTCCGATGATCTCTGGCCGTTGCCAACCTATCAGGAAATGCTGTTCATCAAATAAAAATGGATCCTGGAAATCCACTTGGAGCCGGAGGGCTCCAAGTGGATTCTCCATCAGGATGCAAGGATATGTCGCCGAAGGAAAAAGCTGAATTCCCTCCTCCGTCGGAAGGGCTGTTGGGAGACCGCCATTTGCGAGAAATCGACTTGCTTGGGGAAATCAGCCGCCTGCTGGACCGGAGTTTGGACCTGCGCGAAGTGGCGGAACCCATGTTGGAGGCTTTATCGCTCCAGATGGGCCTGAAATATGCCACTTTGACCCTGTTCTATCGACAGACCGGCGATATTTTGATTGAGGCGTCGCACGGCTTGTCGGAAAAGCAGGCGAAACGTGGCCGCTACCGCCTGGGGGAAGGGGTGACGGGGCAGGTTGTCTTGAGCGGCCAGCCGATTGTGATTGAACGCACGAGCCAGTCTCCCTTGTTTCTGAATAAAACGCGCCGCGGCAAACGGGATGACACCTCCTTCATTTGTGTTCCCATCAAAGTGGAGCAGGAGGTGGCGGGTGCGTTGAGTGCGGACCGGCCGTTTATGGAAGGGGCGGATTTGCAGCAGGATGTCCGGCTGCTGACCATCATTGCCTCCATGATCGTCCAGGCCGTGAAGCTCCGCCGGGCGCTTCAGGAAGGGCAGGAACGCCTGGCCGAAGAGAATGCCCGGTTGAAGGCGGAATTGAAGGAACGCTTTCGTCCGGCCAATATTGTCGGCAATTCCCGGGAAATGCAGGGTGTATACGACCAGATCGCCCACGTATCGAAAAGTTCAGCTTCCATTCTGATCGAAGGGGAAACCGGAACCGGCAAAGAACTGGTTGCCCATGCCATTCACTACAACAGCAGTCGGTCCGAAAAACCCTTCATCAAAGCCCATTGCGCCGCCCTGCCGGAAAGCATCATTGAAAGCGAATTGTTCGGCCATGAACGCGGCGCCTTCACGGGGGCGACCACGGAGCGCAAGGGTCGGTTCGAGCTGGCCCATGGTGGATCGCTGTTGCTGGACGAAATCGGCGATATTCCCCCGTCCATCCAGATCAAGTTGCTTCGGGTGTTGCAGGAACGGGAATTCGAGCGGGTGGGAGGCACCCGAACCATCAAAGTGGACGTGCGGCTGATCACCGCCACCAACAAAAACCTCCGGGAGCTGGTTCAGCAAGGCAAATTCCGTGAAGATTTGTATTATCGCCTGCATGTGTTCCCCATTTATGTGCCGCCGCTTCGAAAACGGAAGGCGGATGTCGTGCTACTGGCGGACCACTTCCTGCAGAAATATGCGCAGGAAAACGGCAAGGATGTCCGCCGCTTCTCCAGCGCCGCCATTGACATGCTCATGAGCTACCATTGGCCTGGAAACGTGCGTGAGCTGGAAAATTGCATGGAAAGGGCCGTGTTGATGGCGGAAGGCAATGTCGTTCATCCGTACCATCTGCCGCCGACCCTACAGACGGCGGAAACTGGTGGCGGAAAGGTCAGCGCCGGGGATCTGAAGTCCCTGGTGGGCGCCTTTGAGCGGGACCTGATTCGGGACGCCCTAAAATCTTCCCGGGGCAATGTCGCCGCTGCCGCCCGCGCTTTGGGGACCACCCCACGGATTCTAGGGTATAAAATCCAGAGCTATCAAATCGATCCCCGACCGTACGGATAAGCCGACTTTCGACCTGCACTTTCTCTCATGTGGGGAGGGGTTGCATTTAGCTGGATATTTGCGATAGTGGGAGCGGCCTCCATTCATGCCCGGGTGGCGAAATGGCAGACGCAAGGGACTTAAAATCCCTTGTCCGAAAGGACGTGCGGGTTCGAGCCCCGCCCCGGGTACTTTTTTGCGCCCCTATGCTTCGCGGAGTGCGCCTATCCCCTTTGCTGGGCAACTTTTCCTTAAAAGATGGTGTAAAAACCTTTGAGCTACCATACACCGATGTACATGAAGGATTGATTGGAGCGGCTGGACGATTTTTTGCGCGTGTCGCGTAAAGAGCTGTTGACCCATGCCGGGAAAATCAGCCGCGAGGTAGCAGAACGCAAAGCCCTCTCCGAGTTTGTCCGCTATAAGGAGCGGACCGCTGATGAACTCTCTCCTGTAGAACCGCACTTCATAGCGAGCCTAGAGGTTGAGCAGAAGCAACTTGAAGACAAGGCCAAACGCAAGAAGTAGCTCGCCTGCGTCCTCGGTGACGCGGATGGCTTCGAGCGAATCTTTGAGTTCGGCAATCTTTTTGCCGTGGCGCCAACCCGCCAGATATCCAAAGGCTCGCCGGGGGGGGGATGAGTCAAAAGGGGGAAAAGAGGCTATCATCGTCGGGCCCGAACCAACCGAGGCCTTCCGCCGCGCCTTTGGCGCCGGTTTGGGTACGCGGCTCGCTACCGGCATGTCCATCGGCCCACACCACATTGGCGCATCCACGGTGCCGAAAGTGGATGGATGGCCAAGGGCGTGTGCCGTCCGGCCGCCGGGGTGGCTCGCAAAAGGAGTATTCCGTGAGGACGGCCTTGGAGCCGCTGCCCTGGAGAAACGCGGCGTCGCTGAACATGAGGGTGGATGCGGGATGTTTCAGCAGGGCGGGGCGGATGCCAACGGTTTTGAAACGTCCCTCGGCGGCTCCTTCATTGTCATGGGGGCAGTATTCCACGGAACCGATGCCGACGGCGTTGTAGCCGTAGCCCCCGCAGGAGGCTTCAAAGCCATTTTCCTTCGGCCGGAATGCTGGGCAGCGCCGGAGGCCTTCGCTGCTTGCTTTGCCCCCCAGATAGGGCGTCAGTGGTCCGTCTGCGGCGTCAAAAGAAGAGCCGCGGCGCATGCCGTGCCAGCGCATACGGTTGTTTCCATCCATATCCGAGGCGGCGGCGACGAAGCGGCCATGGTCGAGGGCATAGGCATGGTTGGCGGCGGCCAGCTGGCGGAGGTTGGAGCGGCAGCTTGCCGCCTGAGCGGCCTGCAGGGCGGCGGGGTATATTCCGGCGGCCACGGCGGCCAGCAGGGCCACTCCCGCCAGTGTGACAAGCAGCTCCACGAGTGTGAAGCCGGAGGTTTCCATCGGGTGGAAACAATTTTTCCAATGAGTGGAAAAGTCCCGATCATTTTTTCCAATGAGTGGAAAACC
>JAISGX010000132.1 GCA_031262805.1 Verrucomicrobiota bacterium
AAACGGAATTTGGCATGGCTTGGATTCACCTATGGCGTCGGCCTGACGGAATCGGCGACATTTCTGGTCTTTCTCCCGATTCTGGGCGCGTTGTTGCTTCGGGAAATGTTCCGCTGGCATGCATTGAAATCCTGGAAGAGCCATGCGGCGTTCTGGTTGTGTTTTCTCTCGGGCGCCTCGCTTCATTTGTTCAATGCCGTTGTACTGTACCGTCGCGGGCGCTATATGGAATTGTTTGACTCTCCATGGGAGGCCTTGTTCCAGATCCTGCATGACCAGCTGGAGCTGATTACACAGGTGCGCTTCAATCCAGCCTTTTTCGTCATCATGTTTTTCACCCTTTTGCCCTGGCTGGTTGTTTTCGCCATGTCTAGGCGCTCGCCCTGGTTTTATGAATGGGGGCAGATCCTGATACGGTTTGTTTTCCTGTGCGGTCTGTTGGGGATTCTGTACAACGCACGCTATGCCCCATGGCACTTGATGGGGGCGGACAACCTTATGGTAACGCCCTATTTGTTGATGGCCATCGGAGTGGGATATATGACGGGGGAATTTTGGATTTTGGGTGAACAGCAGGTGCTGATGGACCGCCGTTTGTATCAACTCGTCCTGCGTGGCCTTTCCTCCCTTCTGGCCTTGCTCATGCCTTTCCTGGTCCTAGGTAGCATCTGGAAAAACTGGTCCATTGCCGATGGAAAGCACGGGCGCATGGTTTATGCCGCCGCCGCCAACATTTTGGACCATGCTGGAAGTCGGCAGGTCATCTTTTCCTCCGGCTTATTGGATAACCACTTGCGTTTGATTGCCTGGGAACGGCGGGAGCCGTTTTGCATCATCAGTGCATCCCGCCTGAGCTCTCCCGTCTATTTGAAAAGCTTATCCGGTTTTTTCCTGGCGCCGGAATTGCAGGTTCCCCTGCAACGGAACCGGTTTAATCAGTTCCTGGATACGTTGATGTTGTCGGAGAGCGGGCCGCAGATGGTCGGTATTGTGGACCTCTCCGACCTTTTTCGGGGATATGGTTATTTGGTGCCGAACGGACTATTATATCATTTGCAACCATCTGTGGACGGGATCGACTGGGATGCGTTGGTTGCACAGCAAGTGCCGTTTTGGTCATGGGTGAATACGATACGGCACATCCATATTCCCGATGATAATCCCGTCAAACCCTATCAGGACTTGTTATGCCTTCAGGCGTCCAAGGTGGCGAATAATCTGGGAGTCTTTCTGCTGGAAGAAGATCAACCCGAATTGGCGTTGGCCTCGTTGCGCGAAGCGGGGAAAATGGAACCCCGGAATATCAGCGTTATCTTGAATCTTCTCGGCATTAGCGCGGAGCTTGATTTGTCCGAAGAAGAAGATCTGGAGAAGCGTTTGGAAGAGGAAATCTTCGCCTTGGGCGGCGTCCGGTGGGGCCTGGCCCGGCAGTTCGGATATGTATGGAATGCACGGGAGTGGATCCTCCGGGGTTTGGTTTGGGCCTTGTCCGGGGAAGCACCCGAGCTTGCGGGGGCCGCTAGGGAGGAAGAAACCACGACATTGGGCCATATGCTGGATCAGGCGTTCGGTGAGTGGGGAACGACGGCTCCCACGGAAATTTTCTACCGGAACCGTCTGATGCAAAACGAGCGCGATGTGGATGCGTTGATGGCCCTTGCCCGCATGGCGTTGAAAAAGAATGAGCCGGATATGGCCGAAGCCTATATTTCAGAAGCCTTGACGATGGGGGCGGGGGAGGAAAACGTTCTCTTTGAGGAGGCCATGTTGGCCTATGTCCGTGGAGATCGGAAGACGGCGCTGGACAAGGTGCGGGACATTACCCTGATGACGCCAAGTGACGTCCGTGCATGGCTTGCCCTGGCCTTATTGACGGATGTCGGCACCATGGAGAATGAGCAGGCCATCCGGACCATTCAGTTGCACCGGACCACGGATATCGCCGTCCGGCTTTCTCTGGCGCAACTATTCATCGACCGACGGGATTGGACACGCGCACAGGCCGAACTGGAGCAGGCTGTTCAGCGCGAATCACAGAATCTCGCCGCCTGGGAAATGATGGGGGTTGTTGCCAATGAAACCGGCAATCAGCCTTTGCTTGCTGCAAGCCTTCGGGCCCTCCAGATTCGAGATCCAAACCATTATCTGAAATTTCAGCAAGAAGGATTGGAGCATTATGCGGCCGGTCGGCTGGCTCAGGCGGAGGATTCGTTCCGGAAGGGGATTCAACAAAAACGGGATTCCAGGATGTTAAATAACCTGGCGCATGTCATTATGGAACGGGATGGAAATTTAACGGAAGCGCTGGCCCTGGTGAATGAAGCCATCCGCAGAAGTGCTTCGCTGGAAGCCGGAATGTTCAGCACCCGTGCCGACATCCACCTCAAGAGGGGGCAAGTGGACCGGGCCCAAAAGGATATCGAATGGCTCATTCAAAAGCAGGCGGCGAATGTCGGCCACCTGCTTCAATATGCTGGCTTTCTGCGGTCGGAGGGGAAATGGGATGAAGTCAAAAGAACCCTGGAAACGATTTCGCGGGATTTCCCGACCCTGTCGGACGAGCAACAAAAACAGTGGCAAGACCTAGAGTCCGGTATGCCGTAGCCCTGTGCCTGGGCGATTTCGTTGCGGACGCTTGGCGGTGGCGGACGACAGGAGCGGCCGCATCGGCATGCCTCCGGATGGCCATTCGTCGTTTTAGCCTTTATTTTTCTTTGAAATACGGGATATGCTAATTGTCCATTTCACCCATACACCCCATTCCTTCTTATGTTTGACAAGCTTTCCAGCCGATTTCAAAACGCCTTCCGCAATCTGCGCGGATTCGGCAAAATTTCTGAACAGAACATTCAGGAGGCCCTTCGGGAAGTCCGCATGGCCCTTTTGGAGGCGGATGTCCATTATGCCACCGCCAAAACGTTCATTGAGCGGGTCAAAGCCAAGAGCCTAGGCGAAGAGGTTTTGCAAAGCGTCACCCCCGGCCAGCAGATCATCAAAGCGGTTTATGATGAGCTGGTTGTGCTGCTGGGGGGGGAACAACGGGATTTTGACTTATCCGCCATCCCCGCCAAGATCATGTTGCTGGGGTTGCATGGGTCGGGCAAAACCACCACCAGCGGAAAATTGGCCCGTCTGTGGAAAGAAAAGGGAAAGAAGGTCCTGCTGGTGGCGTGCGATATCCGCCGCCCGGCCGCTGTGGACCAATTGGCGGTTTTGGCCAAGCAGAACGGGGCTGGAATAGTCAAGCCGGAGCCGGGGGAAATGGTGCCGGCCCTCGGCCGCCGTGCGTTGAAGTACGCACGCGAAACCTATTGCGACATTGTGCTGTTTGATACCGGCGGACGCTTCCAGATTGATGGGGAACTGGTGGCGGAACTCAAGGCGTTGAAGGATGCGGTGGAGCCGCAGAACATCGTGCTGGTTTTGGATGCCGCTATCGGGCAGGAATCCGTCAGCGTAGCGCAGACCTTCAATGAAGCGGTTGGCTTGACCGGATTGATTCTGACCAAACTGGATGGGGATGCCCGCGGTGGCGCGGCCTTATCGGTTGTTTCCGTCACTCATCAACCCATTTTGCGTGTGGGAACGGGAGAACGGGCGGAGGATCTGGAGCTTTTCCATCCCGACCGGATGGCGTCGCGCATTCTGGGCATGGGGGATGTTGTTAGCCTGGTGGAAAAGGTCCAGGAAACTATGGATGTGGAGGAGGCCGAACGCCTGCAGCAGAAGATGCAGCGGAAAGATGGCCTGGATTTGACTGATTTTCTCGGACAGATGCGGCAGTTGAAGCGCATGGGCTCCATGGGCAAACTCTTGGAGATGATTCCGGGCATGGGGGGGATGAAGGATGAGCTACGTAGCCGCCTGGAAACGGATTCCGGCGACAAGATGAAAAAAACCGAAGCCCTCATTTTGAGCATGACGCCCCGGGAGCGCCGTCGGCCGGACATCATCAATGCCAGCCGCCGGAAACGCATTGCCAGAGGAAGCGGCCTGCAGGTGAGCGATGTGAATGAACTCCTGCGCAGCTTCAAACAGGCTCAGCAAATGGCCAAAAAAATGAAAAACATGCAGAAACGCATGCCTCGCGGAAAATTCTTCTGAGTCGAGTTACGCCCGTTACCGGATTTTCCACATTGATTGGACAGGGTGGGGCAATAGTTTTGGATTGCCGCATCCCGGGGGATAAGAGAAAATTCAGCGTCATTATGGAAACAGGAACAAAAGAGCGCGCTTCGTCTTCCCGACCCTGGCGGTGGGGACATTTGGTTTTATTGGTGCTGGTTGCCGTCGGCTGGTTGGTCATATCCGGATTGAATCTTTGGATGGGCGAGCTCAATCAGGATGAAGGTTGGTATCTGTATGCCGCCAAGCAGATGACGGAGGGGCGGTTGCCATATCGTGATTTTGCGTTTACCCAGGCCCCCATGCTGCCCTTGCTCTATTCTGCGGCCTATGGCTGGATCGAACGCTATGGCCTTCTCGGAGGGCGACTGTTGACATGGGCCTTCGGCATTTTGGGGATGCTGTCGGCCGTTTGGCTGGCCATGCGGAGCGGACCACGGCGAGCACAGCGCCTGACGGGAGGGATTTGCCTGATTCTGATTGCCTTGAACGTCTCGCAATCCTATTTCACCACCGTGGTCAAAACGTATTCCCTCGCCGCCATGTTTTTATGCACGGGATTGACGGCCCTATCGTTTGTCAACCGCACGCGAGCCTTCCGTCCGGCCTTCCTGAGCGGTCTTCTGCTGGCTTGTGCGGCGTCCACGCGCATTTCTTTCGGTCTGGCTCTTGCTGTGGGCGGGCTGTATCTGATCGTCTGTCGGCAGCGGCTGAAGGCCTGGGCGTGGCTGGATTATGCTTTGGGCGGAGCCCTCGGCCTGGCCGCCACTCTGCTGCCCTTCTGGGTGCTTGGCGAGGCCGGGTTCCGATTCGGCGTGTTGGACTATCATTCCCTTCGGGAGGCGGGTTCTCTTGGCATGCGGTTGGCCTACAAAGTGGGCTGTTTGTCCCGGCTGTCCCAAGCGTATCTCCCGGCGGCAACGGGGGGGCTGGTGCTGCTGGGCATGGCCGGCGTCCATCTGGCCCGCCGCGGGGCTCCCATGGAGGGCACTCCGGCCCTTCCCGCCGATTCTTCTCGGGCAGATTTGCCGCCCGGCTTCACTCCGTTTCTTTGGGTGGTGGTGCTGTTGCTTGGCCTTCTGCATCTGGCGGCTCCCTTCCCGTATGACGACTATTTCACTCCGATTTATCCGGTTTATTGCGCGGCATTGGCCGCCACCGGGGTGCGGTGGTGGCGGCGGGTGGAAAAGCGGCGGTTTGCCGCATGCTCCGCGCCGTCCCAGAGTGCTCGCCGTCTGGCCCTGCTGACGGCCATCGGGATGGTTTGTGCTCTGCATGCTTTTGCCTCTCCGCTGGCGCGGGGCTGGTTCATTGCCGGGCGGGATCGCATTTGGTGGCGGTTGCGGGAGCAGAGCCCCATTGCCCAGCTGCGGGATGCAGCCCAATGGGCGCGGGATTTGACGCTTGCGGAAGGCGGTACCCTCCTGCTGACCCAGGACATCTATCTGGCGGTGGAGGCAGGCCTTCCCGTTCCCCGGGGTATGGAAATGGGGCCCTTCAGCTACTATCCGGACTGGACCCTGGAACGATCGGAGGAGCTGCATGTCCTCAACCGGGATATGCTGATGGAATTGCTGTCCACCGAAACCAATGCACCGATTGCAGCCCTGAGCGGCTACAGCTTCGCCATCCAATCCCCGAATGTGACGCCGGTTTCCCGCGAGGATCAGGTGGCGTTGAATGCCATCCTGCAGGAGCGTTTCGATCATGTAGAATCCATTTCTTCTTTTGGACAGGCTGGCACCACCCTGGAATTCTGGCGGCTCAAAAAAGTGCTGGAGCCTGTGACGTCCGGTGGGGATGAAAACAGCGAATGAAATTGTCCATTGTCGTTCCGGCCTATAATGAGGAAAGCCGCATCGGCGGCATGCTGGATGCCTATCTGGCCTATTTCACCGAACGCTACGGCGGAGATTATGAACTGATTGTGTCCGTCAATGGGTCCACGGACGCAACGGAAGAGGCGGTCCGCCAACGGCAGCAGGCATCCGCCCAGCTTCGTATGACGGTGGACCCTCGGCCCATCGGGAAAGGCGGCGCCATTATGGCCGGCGGCCGACTGGCCCAAGGCGACTATATCGGTTTCGTGGATGCCGACGGCGCCACGCCGCCGTTTGCTTTTGATGATCTGCTCAAGCAAATCGGGGATGCCGGGTTGATCATTGCCTCCCGCCGTTTGCCGGGTGCGGTGGTGCAGCCGCGGCCCACCTATAAGCGCCGGATGGCGTCCCGTCTGTTCAATGGACTTGTTCGCCTGTTCTTCCGCCTGAACATCACAGATACGCAATGCGGGGCCAAACTGATGACGGCCGTGGCGTGGCGCACCATTGTTCCGTACATCGGCCTGACCCGCTGGGCATTTGATGTCGATATGCTCTTCAAAACGCGGCGGGCCCACTTCCAGATCAAGGAAATTCCCACCACTTGGAGCGATATGGCGGGCTCCAAGCTCCGGATCTACCGGGCCTCTCTGCAGATGTTTTTGGCCATCTGCCGGCTCCGATTGCTGTACTCTCCATTTCGCTGGGTGGTTGCCGGATATGACCGCCTGTTGGGGCGCGTGATCAAGCTGGATCCTTTCGGCGGATGAAGCGGACCTCCCCATGGCAGGACGATGCCGGCCTTTTCAAGCACGGCACCCTGATGATGGCGGGGACCCTGGCGGGCGCCGTCTGCAATGCCGGGTTCCACATGGTGGTGGGCCGGACCTTGAAGGGGGGGGGGGCGGAATATGGGGCCTTGGTGGCCATGATGGGCCTCATCCTGACGGTCACCACGCCCATGCTAGCCGTGCAGAACACGTTGGCGCATTTCATCTCCAGACTTCAAAAAGAAAACCGCCGGGAGGAAATCCGTGGGTTTTTCCTGCATTGGGTCCGGATTTTCCTATGGATCAGCCTAGGAATTGTGGCGGGGGCCTTTCTGCTGCGGAGCCCATTGAGCCGGTTCTGGCCCGGTGTGGAGGAGCGGCTGGTGGTGGTCACCTTCATCGTGCTGGCGGGTAGTCTGTGGATGAGCCTCTTTAACGGCCTGTGGCAGGGAACCCAATCCTTTGTCTGGCTGGCTTTTGCGCCGCAGAGTTGGGGACTGGTTCGATTGGGTTTGGGCGGGGTGTTCACGGCCTTCATCTCGGCTACGGCCTTGGCGGCGGTGTATGCACAGGGGGCCGGGGTGCTGGTGGTGGTGGTGCTGGGCATCCTGTTTTTCCTCCACTTGGACTTTCCCACCGGCCCCGGACGTGGTGCGCCACACGAAACCTACCGCTATCTGGGCTCCGCCCTAGTTTGCCTGGCCGGCTACGGAGTGCTGATGAATTTGGACACCACCTTGGCCCGGCACTATTTTGACGCAGAAACCGCAGGCGTATTTGCGAAGGCGGCGACGATTGCCCGCACCGCCGTTTTTCTGCCGGTGCCCATTGCCGCCGCCTTATTTCCTAAAGTGACATCCTCCGGCGCCCTCAGCACCCAGAGCTGGCGGCTGCTGTGGCGCGCCATAGGCATCACTTCCCTGATCATTGCGGCGGTGGTGATGGTCTGCCTGCTTCTGCCGCAGGTGCCGTGGATGATTTTATATGGCGCCTGGCAGCCCGAGGAGGCCCGTTCGGCGGCGGCTTTGACACAAGCCATGGTGCTGGCGATGATGCCTCTTTCTCTGGCGTATGTGCTGTTGACTTTTGAAATGGCCCAGCAGCGCTTCCGCTGGGGCTATGGTCTTGCAGGGTGCGCTCTCGGGTATGTCGTCGGGGTGGGGGGCTTTCATGCCACGCCGCTACAGATTCCGCTGGTGTTGGCAATCAGCAATGCCGTTGCCGTCCTGTTGTTGCTGGTCGGCATATTCACCCGGCCGCGGACGGCGTGAGCGGTGCCGGACGTGCACTGGCGGGTTCCGTAAGGATTTTTTCCAGCGCGTCGAACAACTTATTCTGGCCGACGGCATCGGCCAGGCGTTCCCGATTTTCCTCTTTGGCCATGGCGCGGGAGATGTAGGCAAGCGTTTGCACGTGGATGTCCTCGGCGCCTGTGGCGCTCACGAGGAAAAAGATGAAATGCACCGGGGCGGCATCCGGCGCATTCCACTCAATGCCCTCCGTCGAACGGGCGAAGGCCAGCACCGGTTTGCGCAGTTTCTCCAGCCGCACATGGGGAATGGCAATGCCATGCCCCAGAGCGGTTCCAAATTCCTCCTCGCGGGAAATGACCATGCGGCTGATCTCTTGCGCATCCATCGCAGAAACCGAATCGGCGATATCCCGAGCCATCTGCCGAAGCACGTCGTTGCGCTCCTCTCCCGGGATGGCTGGATACACCAATGCTTTCTCTAAGAACGTAGCCGGGGAGACTTTCCGCCTCTGGGCCATGGCCCGGGACAGCCACGGCCCCATGACAATGGAGGAAAAGATGGCGCTGAACACAATGGCGACAAACACGGGACTCGTAATGAGGTGGGCTTCCAACGCCAGCATGGCCACCACAATTTCCATCATGCCGCCGGGGGTATGGGCAATGGAAATCAAGTCCCGGTTCACCCTCGGCACCTTCGCGCACGTCACGCCGAACCAGGCCCCTAGGTAACGCCCGCCGATGCCCACCAGGCAAATCAGGGCCACCAGACCAAAGTGGAAATTTTCAATAAAGTCGATTTTGAGGCCGATGTTGGCGAAAAAGAGGGGGACGAAGAGGGAATACACCATTTGGGAAATCACCCGGCGCGTATCTTCGGACAGACTTTTGGCTTCTCCCGCCACAATGCCGGCCAGGAAAAAACCAAAGAGGGCATGGACGCCCAGCTTCTGCGTCACGGCCCCCAGCAGGAGGCCCAGCAGGACGGTCACCGTCAGCGAGCTGCCGGGTTCCGGGAAATGCCGGGCCTTCATGGCATTAAACACACGGATGGAAAACCGCCTGCCTGCCGTCAGCACCAGGGCGGAGAAGCCGAGCGTGCCGATGAAAACCAGCAGGATGGAATCGAATGCCACTGTGGTTTGGGTGAACAGGGCCAGAATGATGGCGAAGAGCACCCAGCCGATAATGTCATTGACGGCAAGGGCCGACATGGTCAAAAAGCCCAAGTCTGTCTTGAGCAAATTCAAGTCGTGCAGGCATCGCACCGCCACCGGCATGGCGCTGATGGTCATGACGGTGGCCATGAACAGGGCGAAGAGAATCCGTTGGTTCGGATTGACCAGGAATTGCTCCGGCAGGAAAACCACCGTACCAAAGGCCACCAGCATCGGAATGAAGATGTCGAACAAGGCAATGGTCAGGGCGCTGCCGCGCTGGCGCCAGGCAATAGAGAAGTCGATTTCCAGCCCCGTATCGAGCAACAGAAACAGGACGCCCAGCCAGGCAATGGTTTCCAGCATGCACTGTTGGATGACATCATTGGGAAACAACGCTCCATACACGCCCGGGAAAAAACGGCCGAGGAGGGTGGGGCCCAGCAGGATGCCGACGAGCAATTCGGCGGTGACCGCCGGTTGTTTCCACCGCCGAAAAAGCTCCCCCAAGCCCCTGGCGCAAAGCAACAGAATAAACACCTGAACCAAAAACAAAAGGATATGGCTTTCTGCCAAAGCATACATATGGGGTTTATGAACCTCCTTTCTCGGCACCGAGCATAACAAGTGGACGGAAAAAGACAAGGGAGGAAGGAGGCGGCGCGGACAAAACAGAAGGCGGTTGTTCCGGGCTTCCGCCTATCCTCTTCGCGCTTGGCCAGTGGTGTCGGCGGCGCCCGTTCGGCGCTATTTTTCGCTCCGGTGGTTCGTTCAGAGAGGCCTATGGGGCCTCCAGAATGAATTCCGTGATAAGGAACGCATGGTGTTTGTCCGAAAGGCGCGGGCCCGTTCCGGCGGCAAAAGGAATTTGCTTGCGGGTTTGCGGGGTATACAATCCGCCGGAGAGGGTGTAGCGGCCGGGAGGAAGATCCAAGGTGTTGGATTTCCAGACGATGGCCTTTGGTGAAAACGAGGCGTCCGACAGGGAAAGGTCCAAGGTTCCCAGCAACTCGTTTGCCTCATTGCGGATGTGGAGGAAGATCGCGGTTTCATGGAATGTCTTGTGGGCAATGCCGTCTTCCAGCTCCACCCCAACGGCATACAGAAACCGCCGGGCGCCCTGTTCGTCGGTGGTCGCAATGAAATCCACCCCCCGGATCACGCCAAGGCCGGGGTAGCGGACGTCCAAGGGGATGGATGGTTCGGCGGGACGGACCTTTTCTGGTCGCCAGTCGCTCAGGGCAGACACATCCGGCTTGAGCGCCCAGGAATGAATCCACAACCCGGGGTGATCGCTGGAAACGGACAATGAGGCCTCGTAAGGCACAAATCCTTTTTCAAATCGCCATTGGATGTTGCTGGCTGCGCCGGCTGGGAGTAGTGGATGGCGCATCTGGCTGGAGAAGGGAAGGTCGTGGGGGCCCCAGGAGAGTTTGAGCCGGGTGGGGTGGTCGCCTTTGTTTTCCACATGGGCCTGCCACACATACGCGCCGGCCGCCAAGGGAATGTGAGATCCGGGCAGGGGCTGGGCGTCCACCGGCACCTCGAAGGGCACGTCCTCTTCCAGATAGAGGAGCGTCTGCATTTCTTCGGCCACGCGGGCTTCGTCGAAGGGCGGCATGGGGAAAGCCTCCGCTTCTTCCGGTCGCGGTCCATAGTGGTGATAGACGGCCTGCTCTTCCGGCCGAGTCAGGACGGTGGCCCACACAGGCCCCAATTGGCTACGGATGCGGAGGGTGGCGATCCAAACAGTCCGTTCGCCGCTTCGGCGGGCAATGAAGGAATAACGGGCCGTCAGGTTTTCCAAGGGCAGCACCATCTGTTCGTGAGAGGGGAGCAGCACCTGCCGCCGCCGAACGCCGGTGGCTTCCACCTCCACCTTGGCCGGATGTCGCCCCGTCCGAAGTCCCAGCTGAACGCCTGCCGGTGGCTCATCAAAGACCAGCGTCCGCTCCACCCATTCCCCTTTCCTTGAATCGGTCGGCAGCAACAAGGGTTGTCCCTCGCCATCCTGGCGTTCAGGCGTCAGACCGGCGCCGGTGGCGGGCACCAGAAACAGGCGGTCGTTCCGGGGGAAGACCGCGCCGTTGAGGAACATCCACGTGGTATATTCAGGGTAGGGAATGGAGGGCACCGGAAGCTGGATCTGCCGCTTCCACCAGCCATCCTGCTGGTTTTTCAGTCCCGAAGGACGGTTGCGGAAGACCGGCAGAGTGGAGGGTTCGGCATAAAAATGCTTGATGAGGTGGCGTCCCTCGTGCCGCGCAATGCCATAGGCCGCTGTGCCGAAAATGGCTTTGGAAAACCGGGCGCTTTCCTTTTTGATTTCCATTTGCCGCCAGAAAAAGCTTTCTCGAAAAGAGGTAGCGAGCGCCTCCACCAGAACCAGCGCCAGAAGGATGGCCGCCAGTAGGCGGCACGGAATCCGGCGGGAAGCGGCGCCCTGGAGTCGAAAGGCGAGGCAGAGCGCAAGGGGTGGGATCAAAAAAGAAAAATGGAACGGCTGGACGGCCGGCTTGAGTGCGGTGGCGAGCAACAAGGCCATCCACGGGAAGGTGGTGATGCCCAGCTCCACCCAGGTTCTGCGCTGTTCACCCGCCTTGGGGGGCGATTGTTTCCGGAGGGTCCCGATGGCGGCGCCAATGGCCAGCAACAGGGCCAACAGGCCGAAGAGCATCAGCACGATGCCGATGCAGCCGACAATGAACGGCACATTGTGGCTCAAGCCGAAAGCGGCCCGTTCCATAAAGGGTTTTTGCAGGAAATCGCCCGAAACGCCGTAGTGCTGGATGAAGGCAAAATTCTTCCACATGTATTTCCACGTTTTGGACGGGTCCAGAAAAAATGCGGGATTGGCCAGCAGAACGCCGAGCAGGACGCCGCCTGCGGTGGCCGACCCGCCGCCGAGGAAGCTTCGGAGCGGTTTGACCTGCTTCCACAGGCCAAGCAACAGGGGGACGGCGGCCATCCATATGCCTAGCAGGCCCTGGAATTTGCAGGAGAAGCCCATGCCGCAGGCCAGACCCACGGCGCCCAGCCAGGTCCAACGGCCGGAGACGGCGTATCGCACGACAAAATAGAGGGCGAAGGCGATGAAGAGGTCCACGCCAATGTCCCCGGTCACGCTGTGGGCGACGGTGGCTCCCAGTGGCGCAAAGCCATACACCGCGGCGGCGGCCAACGCCGGAACGCGCCCCGTTCCCCATCGGCGGGCGGCGGCATAGAGCAGCAGGACGGCAAGCATGCCGTAGAGCACCCGCAAGCTCCGGCCCCAATAAAACAGCTCGTGCCGGGAAGGAATGGCGGGTGGCAGAACAGCGGGAACGCTCAGACGGACGAGGGGGAGGGTGGCTGCCCGGATCAGCCGAATTAGGCCTTCGTCCACCCGGTTCAAGCCATAGGGATATCCGTCGTAAAACAGATCGTCGTAATACACCACATAGTTTTCATGCAGATAATTCTGGAGCCGCATGACTTGTTTGGAAGAATCCGGATGATGGACAATGTCTTGATCCAGCCCCCGAAACAGTCCGGCGGCGCGGAAATACAGGGAAAGGGCCAGAACTGCGGCAAAGGCGAGGAAAAACCACACGCGGCGGGCTTCCCGGAGGGGCTGGAGGGGCGCATTCATTACGCGGATGTTGAGGTGCCCCCCCGGAAAAGTCAAGAATCCCGCCGGTTTAGAAAGAAGGCGGCGCAGGCTCCCTCGGGCGAGACCATGGGGGCTCCCCGCGGGGCATCCGGGGAACAGGTCGTGCCGAAGTGCGGGCAGTCGGGCGGAGATAGGCGGCCCAGCAGGACTTCCGCCGCCGGGCATCCGGCTTCCGGCGTTGCCGGACGCTCCACGGCCGGGAGGGAGGGCATCGGAAACCGGTGGGCGGCATCCCATTCGGCATAGGCCGGGCGGAGAGTCAAGCCGCTGTCGGGAATGAGGCCCAGGCCCCGCCATTCCCGGTCGGCGGGTTCAAAGATTCGCCGGATCATATCTTTTGCCGCCGGATTGCCTTCCGGGCGGACCACGGCGGCATACGCATTGGCCATTTCGTTTTGCCCGGCGCTCCGTAGCTGGAGCACCCGGAGAATGCCATAGAGGATTTCCTCCGGAGCGAATCCGGTAATGGCGATGGGGGTGTGCAGTTCCGCCGCTAGGGCGGCATAATCCTTTGCCCCGGTCACGGCGCACACATGCCCCGCCGCCAAAAAACCATCCGGCGTTTCGGCTGGTTCGGCGCAGATATGGCGCAGGATGGGTGGAACCAGAAAGTGGGAAACTAGGGCGGAAAAATTGGAGAGGCGGCGCTCTTTTGCCAGATGGATGGCCAAGGCATTGGCCGGGGCGGTGGTTTCAAACCCGATGGCCAACAGGACGACTTGCCGAGCGGGGTTTTCCTTGGCCACATCCAGCGCATGCAGAGGGGAGAGAACAATCCGCACATCCGCACCGGCGGCCTTGGCGGCATACAGATCGCCGGATGCCCCGGAAGGAACGCGCAGGAGGTCGCCGAAGGTGCATAGCACGGTTTCCGAATGCCGGGCGATGGCGATGGCATGGTCCAGATAGCTTGCCGGGGTCACGCATACCGGACAGCCGGGGCCGTGGAGCAACTCCAGCGGCGCTGGAAGCAACGTGTCTAGGCCGTAGTGCAAAATGGCATGCGTCTGCCCTCCACAGACTTCCATCAGCCGAACCGGCTCCTCGGCCAACGGCCGGATGGCGGCCAGCAGGGGGGCTAGGGCCGTCCTCATGACAATTTGGCCTGGATGGCCGCGGCGGTGTGGCCGACGATCCGCACGCGCTTGCTACGGGAAGCCGCGCCGGAAAGAAGCTGTACCTGGGAACGGGGAACCGACAGGGCATCCGCGAGGAAGCTTGTCAGCGCCGCATTGGCGGCGCCCTCCACCGGCGGCGCGCAGAGGCGGATTTTAAGCGCATCCCCGTGTTCCCCTTGGATGGCGTTTTGGTGCGCCCGGGGACTGATCCGAAGGTTCAGGACGGCTCCCTGCGGCGTATCCGTCAAAAAGCCCATGGACTTTCTCCAAACAAAAATAGCCTCCCCGGTGGCGTTTTCCAGCCATTGGAAACCCATTTGCTCAAATGCTGCGTAAGCGCTGAGGTTATTTGGTAAGAAGCTTCGACAATTACAGTTCTGCCAGCAGGAATCCGTTCGAGAACCGACGCGGTGGGCTT
>JAISGX010000037.1 GCA_031262805.1 Verrucomicrobiota bacterium
GTGGCCATTCGGGCGGTCCGCCGAGAGGCCAATGAGACCGTCAAGGCGATGCAGAAGGCCTCCTCCATCGGCGAGGATGATGCCGTGCGCGCCTTGGATGAAGTGCAGAAATATACGGATTCATATGTCAAAAAAGTGGATGAACTGATTGCCGCCAAGGAACAAGACATCATGGCGGTGTAACCAGTATGGAACAGAAGATCAAACGAAAATCGCGCTTGTGGCATCTGGCTTGGATTGTTCCCCTTCTGGTCGTAGATTTCTTTCTGGTCCGCTGGCTGGCCAGTCGGCAGCAGACCCATTTGGAGGTGGATGCCGCGCTGGCTCTTGCGACAAATGAGGTGGTGGAGGCCGATGTCGGCCCCCCTCCCCCGCCGCCGCCGATATGGCAGTTTTTGACTCCGCCGACGCCACAACAAGGCCTTCTGACGCCGGATGAACCCGGCGTGCTTCAACCCACCGGCTCCGGCCGTTTGGAGTCCGCCAAGTTCGGTAGCACGCGGACCGGCCAGCGGAACGGCAAATTGTTTCCGGTTTTCCATGAAGGAGTGGATATTGCGGCCACGGAACGGGATCGAAAAGGCGCCGCCACCGACCCTGTTTTTGCCGTAGCGGATGGACGGGTGGCATTCATCAATTCCATTGCCGGTAATTCCTCCTACGGCAAGTACATTGTGCTTGAGCATCCTGATCCCTCGCTGGGCGTGATTCCCCAGCGGGATGGGACAGAGGTGCCCGCCACGATCTATACGTTGTATGCCCACTTGGCGGATATTCGTTTTGGCATCCGCTCCGGCATGGAGGTGAAGGCCGGCGATATCATCGGCACGATGGGCGCCACCAGCAACACCCGCCCTCCCATTCCCCTCAACCGAAGCCATTTGCATTGGGAAATCGGGTTGATGCTCAATGGGAGGTACGACCGTCGTTCCAGGGAAATGAAGGCCATTCCTGATTTTGGAAATTATAACGGACAGAATTTGTTTGGTTTGGACCCGCTTGATTTTTATGCCAACCATGCCAATGATCCTGGCCTGACCATGGCGGCCTATCTGGAAAAATTGGAGCCGGCATATGAAGTGGTTCTTCGGGGGAAAACGCCCAACTTCTTCAGCCGCTACCCGGCCCTCTGGAAGGGCGAGCCTCCTGATGGAAGCCCGATTTGGCTGGCTGTTTCGGAAGGCGGCCTACCCATTGCCGGTCGAAATGCCACGGAGGAAGAAAAGGTCAAAATCGGCAATGCGCGGCATGTGGTGATCAGCGTCCATACGCCGGTTCTGGGTCGAAACAGCCGCGGCTATATCTCCCAGGGAACTGCCGGCAAGTGGCAGTTTACGGAAAAAGGGAAGCAATGGGCGGAACTGTTGTTCTATTGAGGACATTTCCCCGTTCAAAAAAAAGACTCCGAGAAGGTCCCGGAGTCTTTTTTTTGCCATGGCCATCCGCTTATACGGCTTGGGTTTCCGCCCATGACTTGGCATAGGCAAACACCGTTTTGTTAGCATCAATCACATTACCTTTGCCAGCAAAGTTCATTTCAATGGCGGACGCGTAGGCGGAATCCGGCAATCCTAGGCCGCCCAAGGCCGCGATGACCCCCACCATGGCGGTATTGGTGGCTCGGGCACTTCCCCCTTCCTTGGCCAGCTCCAAGGCCGGAACGGCCAAGGCACGCACACCTTCCGAAAAATCGAATGCTCCAATAGCCTTGTCATACAGGATCAGGCCGCCGGACTTGACTTCCCCTGCAAATTTTTCAAGAGACGGACGATTCATGGCCACCAACAGGTCCGAAGCGGAAACGACCGGCGAACCAATCGGCTTGCCGGAAATCACCACGCCGCAGTTGGCGGTGCCGCCACGTTGTTCGGGGCCATAGGAAGGATACCAAGATACAAACTTGCCGTCCGAACAGGCGGCTCGGGCCAGGATCACGCCAATGCTCAAAACACCCTGGCCGCCGAATCCAGCCATCTTCAAGCCAAAGGTCGGCGCCTGGGGATCCAGCTTGGCATCCGGTGCCTGGTCGGTATCCAGATTCAGCAACTTGTCGAGGGTGGCCTTGTTGTAATCGCTTTGGTCGCGAACAATGGGGCGGGCTTCCGCCGAGTTGTCCCGCACCGTGCCGAGGGGAAATTCCTTTTCCATCAGTTCTGCGACAAAGCGGTCGGCAGCTTCCGAGGAAAGCTTTTGATTCGTAGGACAGGCCATCAGGACTTCCACGAAGGCATAGCCCTTCCCCTCTTTTTGGATTTCCATTGCCTTGCGGATGGCCAAGCGCGCCTTCCGGATGTTGGCCATGCTGGACAAGGAGACCCGGGCGATGAACACCGGCGCTTTCAATTGGTCGATCAGTTCCGCCATGTGCAGCGGATAACCCGTCTGGGCCGGGTCCCGTCCGTTTGGCGTCGTTTCCGTTTTCTCGCCCACCAGGGTGGTCGGGGCCATTTGGCCGCCGGTCATACCGTACACAGTATTGTTCACAAAAAACACGGCCAGTTTTTCTCCGCGGTTGGCGGCCTGCATGGTTTCATTTAGGCCGATGGAGGCCAAGTCGCCATCCCCCTGGTAGGAAATCACGACGGCCTGATCCTTGGTGCGGGACAAACCTGTTCCAACGGCTGCTGCACGGCCATGCGGCACCTGGATGTTGCCTGTATCGAAATAATAGTAGGCAAAGACGGAGCAGCCAACCGGGCTGATCAGGATGGTCCGGTCCTGTAGCTCCAAATCCGACAGGGCTTCGCCGATCAGCTTGTGCAAAACACCGTGCTGACAGCCTGGGCAATAGTGGGTGGCGGTCTGGGCGGAACCGCCCTTTCGGGGGAAGCTCGTATAGAGTCCGCGTGTTTTCAGTACTTTTTCCATCGACAATCTCCTTCTAGGCTTTGGCGATCTCGCGGATTTTTGCGAGCACCTGATCATGGGTCATGACATGGCCGCCGATGCGATTCACCAAGTGGACCGGGCAGCGAGAATCCGTGGCGAGCTTCACGTCGTCGCGCATCTGGCCGTTGCTCATTTCAACGCACAACAGTTGCTTGCCGCCTTGGCCAACAAAGGCATTCAGGGCATCCTTTGGAAACGGGAACAGCGTTTTCGGGCGGAACAGCCCGGCCCGGATGCCTTCGGCCCGTGCGGCATCCACGGCTCCATGGGCAATTCGTGCGCTGATGCCGTAGGCCACCAAGGCAATCTCCGCATCTTCCATGGCGATGCTTTCACTGTCCTGCTCCTCGGCTTCCACTTGGGCATATTTAACCTGCAGAGCATTATTGAACTCCTCCAGTTGGTCGAAATTCAAAAAAATGGAGGTCACACAGTTCGGCCGGGTTTCCGCCGTTCCGTCCACAGCCCAACTGGTGTCCGTTTTGGGCGCCAGGCTTTCCTCGGGAAAACGGAGCGGCTCGATCATCTGGCCGAGAACACCGTCCGCCAGAACGAAAACCGTCATACGCCATTTCTGCGAAAGAGCGAAGGCCTTCATCGTGAAATCGCACATTTCCTGCACGCTGGAAGGCGCTAGGACGATGTTTTTATAGTTGCCGTGCCCGCCACCCTTGACGACCTGATTGTAATCCCCCTGTTCGGGGCCAATGTTGCCCAAGCCTGGACCGGCACGCATGATGTCCACAATCACCGCAGGAAGCTGGGCACCCGCCAAATAGGAAATGCCTTCCTGCTTCAAGCTGATGCCGGGGCCGGAGGAGGCGGTCATGACCCGCCGACCGGTGGCCGCCGCGCCATAGACCATATTGATTGCGGCTTCTTCACTTTCCGCCTGTACCATCCGGCGGCCCGCCAACGGGAATTTTTTGGCGGCTTCGTGCAGAATTTCGCTTGCCGGTGTGATGGGATACCCAAAATAGCAATCGCATCCGGCATAGAGAGCGCCAATGATGACCGCCGTGTTTCCTTTGACCAATTGTGTCGCCATGTTATGCCTCCGCCTTGTCTGGTTTTGTGACTGGGATATGCACTTGCACGGCATTCGGTTCCGGACAGGCATAAAAACAATTTCCGCAGCCAATGCACCCTTCCCCGTCATATTCGGCAAAGGGATAGCCGCGGGCATTCAGGGCGGCCCCCATGTGGAGGACGTGCTTCGGGCAGGCGGCAATGCAACGCCCACAGGCTTTGCATTCCAAAGAAACAATCACCGGATAGGGTCCGGATGCCGTTGGTTTTATGTCGTTCATGCTCTCTCCAATATAAATTCCTGCAGAATATACGCCATTTTTCGGCCCTCTTCAATCTGTTTCCCCCGGTTCCCGGAAAAATCCGTCAGCCCATCCGTGCGGACAAAGCAGCCACGGCTGTCTCCGCCTCTTCCCACGCCTTCAGAAAAACCTCCAGCTGCTCCTCCACCTGCTTCAACCGCCGCCCCGCCTCCGCCCGTTGTTCGGGTGAACTCTCGACGGCGGCCAAACGATCATGCAAAATGGACTGCTCTTCTTCCAGAGCGGCCACCTCCTTTTCGATATGGTGGAGTTTTTTCTCCGTCTTCCGCAAGTCCGCTTTTATGGTTTTTCGATCCTGCAGGGCTTCTCCTCTGGCCTTTGTTGCCAGTTCGGGTGTTTGGACATCCGGGCCGCTCCGGTTTTCCTGTACGGTTTTTTCCAAAAAATAATCGTAGCCTCCGGAAAAACGGCGAATGCCTCCCCCAGCCGGAGCAACGGCAATAATACCTTCCGCCACAGCCCTCACAAACTCCACATCGTGGGAAACCAGCACCACGGTTCCGGCATAGGCCCGCATGGCTTCCTGAAGGGCTTCCCGGCTTTCCACATCCAGATGGGTGGTGGGTTCGTCGAGCAACAGAAGATTGGGTGGACGAATCAACATCCGCGCAAAGGCCAAGCGGATCCGCTCCCCGCCGGATAAAATGGCAACTCTTTTTTCAATGGCCTTGCCGGAAAAGCCGAATCCACCCAACAAATTCCGGATTTCGGATTCTGTGGCATCCGGCGCCGCTGCCCTCAAGGTTTCAAAGCAGCTCCAGGTGGGCGCCATGGTGTCTGCCAGCTCCTGGCTCTGATAACCCGGCAACACCTGATGGCCAGTTCTTCGCTTCCCCTCTCCCGGCACCAACTGCCCGGCCAGCATACGTAGCAGGGTGGTTTTTCCGGCTCCGTTCGGACCCACCACGGCCAGCGTCTCTCCTTTTTGAACGACCATATCCACATGCTGAAAAATCCATTGCCGACCGACATAGGCAAAGCCAACATCGTCACACCGAAGCACTTCCTGCCCGCAGTGTGGAGGCGAGGCAAGACGGAAGCTTCCCTTGCCCCTGGCCACGGCCAGCACTTCCGTGGTTTCCATCTTTTCCAGCATTTTGATTTTGCTCTGCACCCGCGTGGACAGGGTGCTTTTATAGCGAAAGCGGTCCACAAACCGTTCAAGTTGGGCCCGTCGGCGCATCTCGTTGGCTTGATGGGCCAATGATACCTCCCGGCGTTTTTCCCGCTCCGCCGCATACCATGAATAACGGCCAGGATAGCGGGTGACGCGGCCACAGGCCACTTCCATGGTGACCTGGCAGAGGGATTCCAAAAGATACCGGTCGTGGGAAATCATGGCCAGCGTACCGCGGAAGGCCTCCAAGCGCCGCCGTAGCCATTCCACGGCCGGCAGATCCAGATAGTTGCTGGGTTCGTCCAACAGTAGCAGATCCGGTTCGCCGATTAGAGCCCGGGCCAGTTCCGCCCTCATCTGCCATCCACCGGAAAATTCGCCGAGCGGCCGTTGCAGGTCCGCCGGATGAAATCCCAATCCGGAGAGGGCCATGGCGGCCCGGGCATGCAACCCATATCCTCCTTGATGCTCAAATTGTGTTTGCAGCTCTCCCAGCCGCCGGAGCAACACACGGGATTCCTCCTGGGAGGATCCATCTGCCAGCTCCGCCTCAATCCGCTGGATTTCACCGTGAATATCCTCCAGATCCGGCGCCGCACTTTCGACAAATGCTTGGATGGGAACGGCTTCCTGCCCGACGGGCAGCTGCTGGCGAAGATAGCCGATGCGCACATTTTTGAGGCGGAAAATGGAACCGGAATCCACTTCCGATTCACCAACGATCAGATCGAAAAGAGTGGATTTTCCAGCGCCATTTGGCCCCACAATACCCACCCGTTCCCCGGCACTGAAACGAAAATCCACACGGTCGAGCACGATCTGCCCGCCGTATCGCTTGCTAACCTGGGTAAATTCGATCATATCCGCCGCCGATTGTTGAAAACCATCATAGCGTGGATTTGAATTTGTGTCCAATGGCAGAATCAGTACTGTGTAGGTGCGCAGGGATGAATAACCCGCTTCACGACGAAGCGGTTGGGCATCAAAGGAAAAACCATGTGGTTCTCCGCCCTGTTTCTGCGTGTGTGAAAGTGTAAGTGCCCTTTATGAAACAACGCCCCATCCATCAGGAACTGATTGTCAAAACCGAAAAGATTGTCCATGGCGGCCAGGCGCTCGCTCGGGCGGATCGCTTTGTTGTCTTTGTGGATGATGCCCTGCCGAATGAAACGGTCCGGGCCAAACTCTACAAAAAGAAAAAGCAATTTGCCTTCGCCCGGGCCATCGAAGTGTTGGAGGCGGCGCCGGAACGAATCCCATCGGATTGTGCTTGGACGGGCGATTGCGGCGGGTGCACCTTTCGCCATTGCACCTATGAAGCCCAGCTGGGATATAAAAAACAAATCTTGGTGGAGGCCCTGCATGGCCTGCCGGAAGCCCAAGCCCTGGTGCAGGAGGTGGTCCCCTCCTCTCAGACGAATGACTATCGGAACAAAATGGTTTTTTCCTTCGGAGAAACGTTGGATGGCGAATTCCGGCTGGGCCTTCACCGGCGGGGAAGCTTCATCCACATCGTTCCGGCCAACAACTGCCTCCTGCAGTCGGAAACCTCGCGCGAAATTGTCCGCCGAATTGTCCTTCTGGCGCAGGAGCTGGATATCCCCCCCTTTCATGAAATCAAGAAGACGCATGGCCTGAGGCAACTGACCATTCGGGAGGGGCGCAACACCCGCCAGCGCATGGTGGAGTTGGTCACCACCCAGGCATACCCCGGCCTAGAGGAACGCTTGCGGGAAGTGCTGGATGATTTGGCGGACACCCTCCTGCTGTCGTTGGATACCAATCTGCAAGGCATGCCAAGGCCTGGGTACCGCCAGCTCTTGAAGGGAAATGGCGTTATAGAGGAAACCCTGAACGGCCTTCGGTTCCGCATCGGCCCGGATACGTTCTTCCAGAGCAATACCGCGCAAGCCGAACGTCTGTTTGCCCGGCTACAGGAATGGGCGGTGCAGAATGCTCGCCCGGCCATCGCCTTGGATTTGTTCGCGGGCACCGGCCCCATCGCCCTCCATCTGGCCGGTCTTGCGGAGCGTGTGATCGGCGTGGAAAATTGGCCGCCCTCCGTGGAAGCCGCCAACGAAAATCTGGCCCTCAACGGCATACACAACGTCGAGATGGTGGCGGCGGATGTGAATGACGCCCTGCCACCTTTCATGCCAGCACATGCCGACCTCGTCGTGGTGGATCCGCCCCGGCCCGGCCTTTCGCCCGATGCCATTGATTGGATCAACCGCCTCACGCCAGACCGGCTGATCTATGTCTCCTGCAATCCTTCCACCCTGGCCCGCGACCTCAAGTTGTTTCTACAGAGAGCTCCATACCGGGTGGAGGCTGTGGAGCCATTCGATTTGTTCCCCAATACATTCCACTTGGAAACTTTGGTGGTGCTCCAGAGGACGATTCATTCTTAGTTGCAATCCATTTAAAAGAGAGCCGGTAAAACGCTTCTTTTCCCCCTCTATTTTCTCCTTTTGCTTTCGTTTCGGCTCCTGTACGATTCCAACCGTTACCAGCGCCAAGGAGAACCCATGGGCAATTTGCAAATGCTTCGAAGGATCGCTGTTTGGATCGCCGCCCTCGCCGCCGTGCTATGCTCGGCGGCCCTTGCGGCGGGCTCTTCCCAAACCGAAAAGCTTGCCGCCGTTGATCTCGAGCAGTATGCCGACATCTTCGAAAACGAGGTTTTCGACCTTCAGGACTTGGCGGAGGGCGCGGAAATCCAGCGCCGTTTTTTCAACCGCATCACGCCGCCGGGAATCTCTTGGGTGCAGCCCATGTTTCCGCCCCTAGCGCCATTCGAGGCCGGAAACTTCACCGACTCGTTTCT
>JAISGX010000077.1 GCA_031262805.1 Verrucomicrobiota bacterium
CTTGGCGGGATCGCCCAATAGGTCGATGGGCACTCGGACGGCCAAGACATTGGGGGCACTGGGCAACAGCTCAATTTCATCCACCGGCAGGCGTTGGTCCAGATCCTTCACGGATGCCACGCGGCGGGGGGAGATTTCGATGGCGATTTTGGGCATCTGGCTGAATGGGACGTCTTCCCGCCATCCAAACAGTTGGAGCCGGAGGATGGCGGAGCGGGCAACGGTGCGGTGGAATTTGAAGGAAAACGTGAGATAGACGCCATCCCCGGAAATGTTGCGTTCCTCAAATTCATTGTCGGCGTCTGCGACTTCTGCATTTTCTTCGTTGTTTTGTTCGGCAAGCTCGTTCCACTGCGTGTCGGTCTGGGTGAGGTCCTGGATCAAATCCGGGTCAACTTCGTATTGCGTGTCGTCTTCTTGCGGAATTTGGACGGCGCCGGAAGCGTTGGGGAGGACAATGTTTTCGAAGTCGCCGAAAATTTCGCTTTTACGGACAAAGGAGGAAAGATAGCCGCCGGAATATAAATACTGCGAGTGGTGGCGGCGAAGGGCGGCGAGTTTATTGGTGACCTGGTAGGGGGCCAGGCTGTATTCATGCCAGTCGATTTCCTCCTGCAGAAATTTCGGCGCAACGGCGGTGAGGTCGGGATGGTAGCGCCGGGGGGCGGGCCAATGGGTGAAGTGGACGGGGTAGGAGAGCACCTGGGGGCAGAGGCCTTCTTTTTCCAACTCCCATAGCGCCACCCGGGTAAAGAGATATAGCGCCCGGTGGTCCACATTGTGGTCAGCGCTGTGCGAGACGACAATGTGGGTGGGGCGGAAGTCCCGGATGACGGTGCAAAGGTCTTCCAGGATGTCTTCTCCGGAATAGGCGGCGCCGGGGGTCAGAACGTCATCGTAGGGAACGGCGGTGACTTTGGTGAGCATGGAGCGGAAGGGCGGGCGGTCCCGCCAGTGGGCGTTCCAGATGGTGAGGGTGCCGTAATCGGGATATCCCAGAAAGACCAGATGGTTGGTGGAGAGGCCGAGCTGGGTGGCGGCGGCGATGGCTTCCTTCTGGCGGACAACGCCCATCTGACGGACGGCGCCGGGCATGATGACGGGGCGTTTGCGCGTGAAGATGAAGGCCAGTTCGTTGTTGTCGCCCATGGTGAAGAAACAGATTTGGATGGGGATGTCCAGCTCCACAGCTTCCTGGATGAGACCGCCTGCGCCTAGGGTTTCATCGTCCGGATGGGGGGCCAGAACAAGAATGCGCTGGTCGTCATCGCCGAGGAGCAGGGGCTGCGTCGCGGCTTGAAGGAGCGAGGCGGAGAGGGCCAGGGCCAGGCCGGTCCATGCAAGGATGCGGGAAATGGTGTTCATGCCGCGAAGGATAGCCCAAAGGGCGGGGGGATACAATCCTCAAAGCGGACGAGGCGGGTCCAAGCGGTTTTCCATGCGTTGGAAGGCGCTTTGCCCTGTTTTTCCACTCATTGGAAAAAAAGTTTCCACACTGTGGAAACTTTCCAGCCAATAGGCCCGGGCTCAGGAGAGGGGGACGGTGGGATAGGTCGCGGGCGGCGGCGGTGGCGGGGCGTTTTTGGGGACGAAGCGGTTCCAGAGGAAGAGCATATAGCCAATGAAGCAGGCCAAGAAAAAGACGGAAACAATGAAAAACGTGATGCGTCTGCGGATGGTGAGCGCATAGCGCGCCTTGGCGAAGTAAAAGGGGACCAAGGCAATCAAAATGCCGGCTCCCAGCGCCAAACCAACGCGGATGAGGATTTGAATGATTTGATAGGATGGCATAGCAGGAAAACTTTACCCTTTCCGGTGGCGGCGGCGCAAGCTAGTAATCGAACCCCGAACCGCCCACAAATTCCCGGATGATGGAGGTGGGGGGGGGGATATCGGTGGAAAGTGGAATGAAGTAGGAAAGGAATTCCAGCATCCTTCGGGCTTCGGCATAGACGCTTTGGTGGGGCTTGATCTCGGAGAGGAGGGGTTTGGCGAGAACGGACAGGATGGCGAGTTCATAATCCAGCGCGGAGTTGAACACGGTGTCGGCTTTCTGCTGGAAGGGGAAAATCCAGGCGCGTTCGCCGCGACCGACATTGGGCCACATTTCGAGGGTTTTGGCGGCGCTGTGGCCGCGGTAGCGGTGGTCGCGCACCAGCCGGCGGAGGAGGCGGTTGTCGGTGGTGGGAATCCGGTTGTTGTTGTCGAGGTTGAGCTGGGTGAGGGCGGAAATATAGATGTGGAATTTCCGGTTCTCGGAGAGGCTTGGCGTCAGGTCGGGGTTCAGGGAATGGATGCCTTCGAGCACGACGACCTGGTCTTCTTCCAGCCGCAGTTTTTTGCCTTTATACAGGCGCGTGCCCGTATGGAAATCAAAGGTGGGCAGTTCGATTTCCCGGCCAGCGTCCAGCGCGGAGAGGTCTTGGTTCAGGACGGGAATGTCCACGGCGTGGAGATGTTCAAAGTCATAGTCTCCGTCGTCGGTCCGTGGGGTGTGCTTGCGATTGACGAAATAATCATCCATGCCGAGCGTGACGGGGCGCAATCCATTCACACGCAACTGAATGGCGAGGCGTTTGGCAAAGGTGGTTTTGCCGGAGGAGGAGGGGCCGGCAATCAAAATCCATTTGATGGAGGAGTTGGCGGCAATTTGGTCGGCGATGGCGGCGATTTTTTTTTCGTGAAGGGCTTCGGCGACCTTTACAAAGTCTCGGATTTCGTTGGCGGCGATGATGTCGTTGAGGCGTCCGACGGTATTGACGCCAAGGATTTTACCCCAGCGGTTGTACTCCTTGAAGGTGTCGGAGAGAACTTTAATGGGGGCGAAGGGGGGAATCTCCGGTGCGCTTTCGCAGGTGGGCATCTGCAGCACAAAGCCGGTTTGATACGGAATGAGCTGGAAAAACTGCAGGGGGCCAGTCGAGCGGGTCATGGGGCCTGTGGCAAGGTCGGAGAAGTTTCCGCAGACGTAGGTGACGATTTTTGGGGTGTTGCAGAAGCGGAGCAGGGAGACCTTGTCTTCCTGCCCATTGGCGGCGAATTTCTCCAGGGCGGCGGTATAGGACATTCGCTGGCGGAGGATGGGCCGATCTTCTTCCACCAGGGAGCGCATGTGGGCTTCCAGTTCGCTGGCCTGCTTGTCCGAAAGGCCTTGGCGTCCATTTTCTTCAAATTCGCAATAGATGCCGGGGCCGAGGGCGTGCTCCATGGAGAATTGGGCGGTGGGATGCAGATCCTTGACGGCCTTGGCCAGCAGGAAGGAGAGGGACCGGACATAAATCTGCATGCCGCCGGGGGAGGCCATGGTGACGAAACGGACAGCGGAATCAATATCGAGGGTATAACCGAATGTGACCAGCTCGTTGTTGACCAAGGCGCCGAGATAGGGCAGGCCGCTGACGGGATCGACGGGGTCGTTGAGGAGCTCTCCCACCAGGGTTTGGGAGGGACAGGAGATGCTCTGGCCGTTTTCGAGCGTGAAGAGAATCGATTTTTTCATAGCCCGTCGAGGATACCGGGGGTGGAGAAGGTGGAAAAGCAAAAAGATCGCTTTTGCCTGCCGAAGTGCGGCATCTCTTTGTGGATGAACGGACAAGGGAACGTTATTTTTTTGAAGAATGATGCCGTGCGCGCCGGTGCCGCCTGTTCCTCCACACGGGGGGGGACAAAGACCGTTCTCCGGCGGATGGCGACCGACTGCTTGAGGCGCCCGCCAGAGGAGGAGCTTGAAAATGGCGGAATCTGACTTCTTGCAGGATGCCGCCGCTCGTGGGAGACTCACGAGTGTTTTAAGCGGGAAGGAACGAGGCCGGATGAACAGCATTCAATTTGGTTTTTCTGGATGGGTGGCGAAGCCAACGGACGTCCGGCTTTCGAGCGGGCGACGAACGGCGGCCGGGTGGCGTCGGACGCTCGCCGTGCAGTTCAAACGTGCGGCGGTTTATCCGGCGTGCAAAGAGGCCGGATGTGATACATTGGTGGGCGTGAGTTATCGGTATCGAACCCAAGATTTCTTTTTCTGTAAGCGGATGAGCTGCACGGCAACCGGTTATCCCGCCCAGGTGGTGGAGTCCCTCGGCGGGGGCGGCTCCCGCGTGGAATATGGTCTATGTGGCGGAGACAT
>JAISGX010000006.1 GCA_031262805.1 Verrucomicrobiota bacterium
CACTTGGCTCGAGGGAAGGCGCGGCAGGCCTTCCAGACGGCGGCGGGCTTGACGGCCATGGCCACGCCAACCACAAGGCCGACGGCGCCCAGAATCATCAAGACATAGGCTAAAAATGAATTGGGATCCTGCATTCCGACCTCTTATTTTTTGCGTTTGCCGCGGGGATCTGTGTTCCGACCCTTGGGGGGCAACTCGCCTAGGTTGACGTTATACGGATGCGACGGAGCCAACGCTGGCGCCACGAACATGCCGGGATGATCGGGGTCTTCTTCATAGGCGTTTCCGCCGACCACCTGGACATCGCCTTCTTCGGAGCGCACCATCCGGATGGAGCCAATTCCGCCCACATAGAAGGTCACGCCGGCCGGCCGGCCATTGTAATCAAAACGGGAATGGACAAACCGGTCGGGACCGGTTTGGTGAAACACATGGAACCGGCCCGAGGCATCCTGCTCCACGCTAGGCGGCAGATAGCGGATCACCCGCCCCAAGTCATACACGCCCAGGCAGGATCCTCTAGCGGAATTATCCATCCGAAAGAACAAATGGTCGCGCCGCCCCCGGTGGATCAGGCGCAGGGTGACGCACCGGGAATCCCCACTGGATTTCACGCCATAGTCCCGCCGAAACAGTTCAAGACCGGGTTGCACTTCCAAGGCTAGGCGCTTGCCGAAAAACCGCATGCCGTCGAATTCCATCATCGGGGTCAGCATATAGGACTGCCCATGGGTGATCTCGTAGGCATCCAGCAAATCCACCTCCACATCCCGCGTCTCATTGGGTGGAATGATGATGGGAAAACGGACCAAGGGTCTGCCTGTTTTTTTGACAAAGGAAGTCGGACGATCTTCCACATCGAATTCCAGCCGGGCATTGCCGGAGGGCGATAAATCCAAGGCTTCTCCCGTGTAATTTGAAATTCGCACGACGGCTTTCACGGGTTCCATGAGCACCGTCCGGCTGTTCGCCAGCGACCAGGCCATTTCCACTTGGGCGTGGGCCATCCACGCAAACGCCCAGCCCAATGTCCATATTGCAATTCCGCGCCTCATCCGTGCATCCTTTCAAGCCGATTCAGCGGCCGATTTCCAATCGTGACGCGGCCCGCGCAGGCAATCCTGCGGCGAGGATTTTTTTCTGCGCGGCCTGGATGTCATATTCCACACGCCGCAATTCGACTATATTGCGGGTTAAATCATAGATGGCATAGGCGGCCCGGGGATCCCCATCCCGCGGCTGGCCCACGCTACCGACGTTGATGTAATACTTCCGGCCAGCGGTAATCTGTAGCTTGGTGTACAACCCGCCGCGCACAATCCCGGCTTTTTCAAAAGCCAGAGGAACATGGGTATGCCCGAAAAAGCACACCGACGTCATTTGATAGGCAAAATTGGCTTCGGCCTCGAGCTTGTCGAACACATAGCCCCACATTTCCGGGTTGTCCAGTGTGCTGTGAACCAGCATGAAGGTTTCCACCGTGCGGGAATAGCGCAGGTTGGCCAGCCACGCCCGGTGGTCATCATTGAGGCATTTGCGGGTCCAATCCACCACATCCGCGGCTAGGGGATGGAAACCGTTGAGGTTTTCATTGCGAGAGCAATAATGGTCGTGGTTTCCGCGCACCACAGCATCGCCCGCCAGCTCCCGAACCGTGGTGATACATTTTTCAGGATCGGCATTGTAGCCCACGACATCGCCGACGCAGGCATACCGGGTGACGCCTTGAGATTCGGCATCGGCCAGTACCGCGCTCAACGCCTCCCAATTGGCATGAACATCCCCTAAAATGGCATATTTCAATTCCACGGGTGCCATCCCTATTCGGGCTGATCTGTTCCTTCCCTTTTTTTCTCCGCCGCTTCGGCATCTTCCGGGTTTAAGGATTCGGCCCGGGAAGGGGGGGCCGCCTCGGTTTCCGTCGGCGCCGCGGCCGGTTGCGACTCCGCCGCCGCAGGTTCGACGGCAAGCAAAACATCCGGCGCTACGGCTTCCTCACGGACCGCCGACTCTTCCGGTGTGGCTTCTTCCTCCGAAGCCGTCGCAACGGCTGTGCCGTCTGCCGCCGTTTCTTCCGGAGTTCCGCCCGCCGGGGAAGATCCGGCGGATGGAATTTCCGTTGCATCCGCCCCCGTTCCGGCGGGTTTGGAGGCTTTCTTTTCGCCTCCCTCAGGAGCCGGAGTGCGGCGCGGCAACGCCAAAGTGGCATTAAAGAACTCAATGACGCCACCGTTGGAAATCAAATTTCCCAGATGCAACAGCACTTCCGCGGCATCCTTTTGCTCCGGATTCGCGCCCGGACGAACGCCTTCCAGAACCTGCTGGCGGGTGCTTCCCGGATGCGCTTCCAAAAAGGCGACGATTTCCTTCACAATCTCCGGTGCGCTGGCAAGGTCCACCGGGGTCGGCGCGATGGCGGTGACGTAAGTCTCCTTGGCGTTGACCTTGAACAAATGTAGCCGCATGTGTCGGAAGGCGGGCCGCAAGGCAAGCGAGAGGGTGAACGGGAAGCGGGTCTCCCGCTGCCACGCCATCGAGACTTCCCGGCGAAGGGCTGGATCGTCGAAGGTGCGGGACTGTGGCCCCGGGACCATGCAACGCGCAGATTCTCTCAACATGCCGTTCACTTTGGAGCGCATCCACTCCTGTGCTTCCCGGCGCGTCATAGCTGGCGCGGCTTCCGTGGCAGACGCTTCCGCTTCCGGCACCGCCGCGGCTTCAGCACTGGCCGCCGGTTTTTCGGAAGCCGCGGCCGCAACTGGGGCGAGCGTGGCCCCGGCCTCATCGGCCGCTTTGGGCGCGGGCGGTGCGGATGTCTTCAACCGGTACACGGTTTTTCGACGAAGCGAATCCTTCCACTGCTCCACCAAGGCGTCATCCCGGATGGTTTCGATGTGGCCGAGATAATCCGATTTCGGCATATGGGCGAACCGGGAGGACCAGAGCTCCTGGATTTTTTCGTTGTACCCATGATAATTGGGGGGCCCGAGCAGGACGTGGCTCAACCGGCATCGGGCGACGCAGGTGAAGGCCCCGGACGGCGGTTCGGTCTCGATTTCCTCAATATCAAAAAACGTGTGGAGGTGGCCGTTGAGCACATGCGCTTCCGCGTTGGCCCGAGTCCGGAACACCCGGCGGCAATCCAAACACTGCACAAAGGTCTGGCGGGGCTGACCTTCCGCCGGCGGCGGCAACTCCAGCTTCACCAAATAGAGATCCTCCCGGCCCAAAAATCGGTTGGCAATTTCAATCAACGGAAAGGCCCGGCGGCTCACCTGAATGTCCCGGACGACCAGCGCCAAACGCTCGCGGTCAGGAAGGAATGCCACCTTCACATTCAACCTCGGCACAACCTCGCGATTTGAGCGGTTCTCCCGGCTTCCTGAACGGCGGCCGTCTTCCCGGCGGCCTTCCCCTTCTCGGCGCGGAAGCCCACGTCGCTCCATTCCCTCCGCCCGCGGGCCGGGTTGCTGGCCTTCCCGCTTGAATCCGCCTCCAGCGGCGGACGCCGGACGACGGTCCCGCTCGGCCCTTGGACCACGGCTTCCATCCCGGCGCGGCCCTCGGCGCTCCTCCCGTCCCCGGCCTCCGGGCGCACTGCGGCGGTCTTCCCGCCGAAACCCTCCACGGCCTCGGGGATCCCGCTCCCACCCCGATTCCTCCCGCCCGGCATACGGATTTTCCGGCGGTTGGCGCGCCCACGTTGGAACAAAATTCAGTTCCAATGACAATTCGGGTTTGTTTTCCTGTTGCCCGCTGTCCGGGTTGAGTCCATCATCCATACTTCACTCGTTTCACTGTCGGTTTTCCTTTCGAGAAAACCGCTCTGGAACTTCCTCCGAAGCTCCGCTCCGTTGCCTTTCACTTCCACACAGGACGATTTCATCCTGTCCGGAGAGTTTTACCACAACAGGCAACAGCGCGCAATGGCAAGAATTCATCGGTTTTCCGCTGTTGTGTTGTCCTAGAATAGCTTGTCGTGTTGCATGAAGAGGAGCAGGGGGCAGATACTCGCAAATCAGGCCTTGACACCGTGATGGAGGCGCAGGAAAGTGAGAATAGGTTCAAGATTTGCTTTAGGTGGTCCGTTGTCCGTGGGACACTGGGCTTCGTGACGGAGGCGATAAGTTGAGTAGGACGCAAAAAGGCGGAGTGGTAAAATAAAATCTTCCCGCAATGGTTCTATGCTTCTGCTACTGGGCGTGTTGTTCTGCTCGCTCCGCTTGTCGGCATCGGCAGGCGCGCAGGTGAACGCGCTGGATTCCTTGGTGGCGCACTATTTGCAACAGCGTCCCGAAATGGCGCCGCTTATTCCGCCGCTTCAGCCCGCCGCGCTCCAGACCATCGAGGGGATGATTCTCCAAGGCGATTACAGCTTTCAGGAGCAGGCGGATTGGTACGCCGGGTGGGGCGTCCAGGCGGCGGCGGGCGCCCTGGCGGCCTATGGCGGGCAAACGTTGGTGGTGTTTGAAGATCTTTCCCAGGC
>JAISGX010000072.1 GCA_031262805.1 Verrucomicrobiota bacterium
TAAGGTTCAAGAGAGGAAGGATTCTGAGTCATGGGTAGATACACTGGACCGGCGTGCAAGAAATGCCGCCGTGTTGGAATGAAGCTCTTTTTGAAGGGCGATCGTTGCTATATGGCCAAATGTGCGGTCGAACAAGGCCGCTCCGTCCCCGGACCGCATGGCGGAAACCGCCGCCCGCGCTTGAAGGACTACGGCATCCAGCTGCAGGAAAAGCAGCGCCTCCGCAACATGTACGGCATGCGAGAGGGGCAGTTCCGACTGTTCTTCCACCGTGCGTTGCGCGCTCGAGGCGTCACCGGCGAACTGCTGTTGCAGGCGCTGGAAATGCGTCTGGACAACATTGTTTACCGCATGGGCCTGGCTCCCTCTCGCCGCGCTGCGCGCCAATTTGTCCGCCACGGGCATATCCGTGTCAACAACATCAAGGTCAACATTCCGTCCTATAAGGTGAAGCCAGGCGAAGTGATTCAGGCACGCGACGTCAAGCGTAGCCGCGATTTCTCCAAGGCCCACTTGGATGCGGCTGAAAGCCGTGGCTGGCCCGCTTGGCTGAATGTGGACAAGAACGAGTTCAAGGCCGAAGTCACGCACATCCCGACCCGCGAGGAAATCGCTCCCGTCGTGAATGAGCAGTTGATCGTGGAATTGTACTCCAAGTAAACCCAACCCGCCATATGTTCCGGTTAACGCCCGGGACTGGAAGGAACCCGAATGAATACACGTCTCAACCGTTTCGAGATGCCCAAGTTCGTCGTGAAGGACGAAGCATCGGCCACATCGACCTATACCAAATTCACTGCAGAGGCCTTTGAGGCCGGCTATGGCCGCACCATCGGCAACAGCCTGCGCCGTGTGTTGCTTTCCTCTCTGGAAGGCGCCGCGATTGCCTCCGTCCGCATCCAGGGCGCGGAACACGAGTTCTGCCACCTGAAGGGATGCGTCGAAGACGTCACGGACATTGTGCTGAACCTCAAAAAGGTGTTGCTCAAGATGTATACTCGCTCCCCCAAGACCCTGCGCATCAAGGTCAAGGGTCCGGGCGACGTCACCGCCGGCGATATCCAGACCGATCCCTCCGTCGAGGTGCTCAATCGCGACCAACACATTTGCACGTTGGACACCGACGGCGTCTTTGATGCCGAAGTGGAAGTTAAAATTGGCCGCGGCTATTGCCCCGCCGAGTGGAACAAGAAGGCCGAGCAGGAAATCGGCCTGATTCCCATCGACTCGCTGTTCTCCCCCGTTCGCCGCGTCAAATACGCCGTGGACAACACCCGCGTCGGCCGCCGGACCGATTACGACAAACTCGTGTTGGAAATCTGGACGGATGGCCGCATCACCCCCGATGAGGCATTGACCCTTTCCGCCGCCATCCTCCGCCACCACTTGGATGTATTCGTGAACTTCGACAAGGATATCGTCGAATTCCAAGAAAGCGAAAAGGTGGTGGATCCTGCCCGTGAGGACCTAGCGAAGAAGCTTGGCATCAGCGTCAACGAAATCGAGCTGAGCGTCCGCGCCGCCAACTGCCTCAACAACGCCAACATCACCACGGTGGGCGAACTGGCGCAGAAGTCCGAGGCGGAAATGCTGAAGTACCGCAACTTCGGAAAGAAATCGTTAAACGAGATCAAGCAGAAGCTCGTCGAAATGGGCCTGTCCTTGGGCATGACCTTCGACCCCGCGATGCTGAAGCTGACTCAGACCCAATCCCCAGAGTAGTTGAGAGGAGTTTTTCATGCGCCATCGCAAAAATACCGTTAAACTGGGCCGCACCTCCCCGCAGCGCGAAGCCCTGTTCGCCAGTCTGGTCAGCAACCTCATCCTTGCCAAACGCATCAAGACGACCCTGCCGAAGGCCCGCGCCGCCAAGCGCATGGCCGACAAGATGGTCACCTTGGGCAAAAAGGAAACCCTAGCGGCTCGCCGCCAAGCTCTCTCTCAGCTCAAGATGGAAGCCGCCGTGGCCGAGCTGTTCAGCTCTGTGGCGCCTGCCATGAAGGATCGCCGTGGCGGATATACCCGCATCGTCAAGCTGGGCAAGCGCATGAGCGACAGTAGTGAAATATGCATCTTGGAATGGGTGGATTTTGTTCCCAAGGCCAAGAAAGCCGCTGGGACAGATGCCAAGGCCAAACCCGCCAAAACGGAAAAGCCGGTAAAAGCCGAGAAGTCGGCCAAGGCGGAAAAACCTGCTACGAAAAAAACGACCAAGGGCAAAAAAGAAGAAGCGGAGTAACTTCCTCCCTCTCTCTTTGTTTTCCAGCGGAAACGGCGTCCATCCGGACGCCGTTTTTGCTTTTTCACGCTGGTCAATGAAAACGCCGAGCGTTCTTCAACGTTCCCGGGCCTTGTGCGTGGGCGAGTGGGCACTGCGCCGGGCAGGGGGGGCCTTTTGACGACTTCCGCCCCGGCGTTTTTCTTTGCTTTGCTGCGGGCCAATCTGCATTCCGCCATTTTCGGGAGAGAGGGGTGGTTTTTCTGGACGTCCGCCGCAGAGGCGGATAGCATGGCGGCCTTTACAGACTGGAAGGCCCATCATGACCCTGGAACAACAACTGGAAAAACTCACCGCCCGCACGGTGGACCTGCATCGTGTGGAGGAACTGAAGAACAAGCTGGCGAAGGCCGCGGCTGAAAAGCGGCCCCTGAGGATCAAGCTGGGGGCGGACCCTTCCGCGCCGGACCTGCATCTGGGTCATTGTGTGGTGCTCAACAAGCTCCGAGAATTCCAGGAGTGCGGGCATACGGTGGTGTTCATCATCGGCGATTTCACGGGGATGATTGGCGATCCCTCCGGCAAATCCGTCACGCGCCCCCAACTGTCCAAGGAGCAGGTGTTGGAAAATGCCGGGAGCTATCGGGAACAAGTCTTCAAGCTGCTGGATCCCGCCAAAACGGAAATTCGCTTCAACTCCGAATGGTTCGGCCCCATGACCTTCGACAAGGTGATCCGCTTGAGTGCCAATGTGACCGTGGCCCAGCTGCTGGCGCGGGACGATTTTGCCAAGCGCTACGGCGCCAACCAACCGATCTCCCTGGTGGAGTTCCTCTATCCGCTCGTGCAGGCCTACGATTCGGTGATGGTGAATGCCGATGTGGAGGTGGGCGGGACCGACCAGCTCTTCAATCTGCTGTTGGGCCGCGAAATCCAGAAGGTCCACGGACTGGAACCCCAGATTGCCCTGACCATGCCGCTGCTGGAAGGCCTTGATGGCGTCAACAAGATGAGCAAGAGCTTGGGCAATTATATTGCGGTGAACGACACGCCCCGGGATATCTTCGGCAAAGCCATGAGCGTGAGTGACGAGCTGATGTGGCGCTATTTCTCGCTGGTGCTTTGCCTTCCGGAAGACGAAATCCAGGCCATGCGGGAGGCGGTGGCCTCCGGCGCCCGCCATCCACGCGATGTGAAGGATGAGCTCGGCCGCCGCTTGGTGGAGATGTTTTATGATGCGGATGCCGCCGCCGGGGCCAGTGAGGAATTCGCCCGCGTCTTTTCGAAAAACCAGCTTCCGACGGATATCCCCGAGGTGGAGCTCCCGGCCGGAAAGATCGGCCTGCTGACGCTGATGGTGAAGGTCGGCCTGGCCTCCGGCACCAGCGAGGCCCGCCGCCTGATCCAGGCGGGCGCCGTGAAGCTGGATGAGCAGAGGCAGACCGACATCCGCAGGGAGGTGGAGTTGCGCGACGGCATGATCCTTCGGAGCGGCAAGCGCGGCTTTGCCCGCCTGGTTTTGGAAAAAGAGTAGCTCTGTTCGCTTGACCGCACGGAGGGGATGAAAAAGGGATACATGCGGCCCGGCCTATGCCGCTAGGCGGCAGCGAAAAGAGCGGATGGAGCGGTTTGTGGAAGGGGGGGCGCGTACATTTTATATGCTTTGCAGGCGGTGAAGGAACAGATGGATGCTCCGGCGAAGCCCGAGCTTCAGGCTGTGAGCGCCCGGTTGAGCCCTCCGGATGCGGTTGATGGGGATGGGAGCGGAGGGTCGGCCTTTGCATTCACCCAGCGCAGGCTGATCCGGTTTTGAGTTTGGTGCTTTCCGCCCCTCCTTTGCGCGGCGTTTGTTTTTTTTTCGAGGTTGGGATAGCATGGCGGCAGGATGAAACCCGTTGATTCCCATTCCCGCGAACCAGAGGACTGCCGCCTGAAGCTGCCTTCGTCGATGCGCATGCCGGAGGGAGAGCGGTTGGAGGGGTTGGTGGAATTGATTACCTTCCACAGCGAGGAAACGGGCTTCGGCGTGTTGAAGGTGAAGGCCCGTGGTTTCCGGGAGGTGGTGGCGGTGGTGGGGAAGGTGCCGCAGATTCATGTGGGCGAATGGATCAAGGCGGAGGGGCGTTGGAACATCGACCGCAAACACGGCCGCCAGTTTCTGGCGGAGCATCTGGAAACGCTGGTTCCAGATTCACTGGAAGGCATTGAAAAGTTCTTGGGCTCGGGCCTCATCAAGGGCATTGGGCCGGTCTATGCCAAAAAGCTGGTGCAGGCGTTCGGCCTGGATGTGCTGGAGGTCATTGAAAACCGCTCGGCGGAACTGGAACGGGTGGAGGGCATCGGACGGATGCGCCGAGCTCAGATCAAGGATTCCTGGAAGGCTCAGAAAACCATTCGCGAAATCATGACCTTTCTGTTCGCCAACGGCGTCAGCACAGGCCGGGCATTCCGCATTTACAAGGCGTATGGCGAGGAGGCGATTGAAAAGGTTCGTTTCGATCCGTATTGCCTGGCGCGAGACATCAAGGGCATCGGGTTTAAAATTGCGGACCAGATTGCGGAAAAGCTGGGGATTGAAAAGGATTCCGTGTTGCGGGCGCGGGCGGGGTTGTCGTATGTGCTGATGGAGCTCTCCGCTCAGGGGCATTGCGCCTACCCGCGGGAGGGGCTGCTGGATAAATCGGTGGAGATGTTGTCCATTGCCCGGGAGACGATGGAGGAGGCGCTACGAATCGAGGTGGAGAACGGCCAGTTGGTGGTGGCTCCGGGGCAGGAGGATGAAGCGTGGGTGTATTTGTCGGCCTTGTATATGGCGGAACGGGAAGCGGCGGGGCGCTTGGCGGAGATTGCCGGCGGGGCGCACCCGTGCCCTGCCGTGGATGTGCCGGTGGCGATGGACTGGGTGCAGAAGAAGCTGAATATGGAGCTGGCGCCGGGGCAGAAGGCGGCTTTCCAAGGGGCGTTTCAGCACAAGGTGCTGGTGATTACGGGCGGCCCGGGGGTGGGGAAAACCACGCTGGTGCGCTCGCTGGTGAAGGTGCTGGCGGCGAAAAAGCTGCGCATTCTGCTGTGCGCGCCGACGGGGCGTGCGGCGAAACGTATGGCGGAGTTGTCGGGTATGGAGGCGAAGACCATCCACCGCCTGCTGGAGTTCGAGCCGAGCACGGGCCGCTTCCGGCACAATGCGCGCAATCCGTTGGAGGCGGATGTGCTGATTGTGGATGAAACGAGCATGATTGATATCCAGCTGGCGGTGAGCTTGTTGCGTGCCGTTCCCCGAAACGGGTTGTTGATTTTGGTGGGGGATGTGGACCAGCTGCCGTCGGTGGGGCCGGGGTGCGTGCTCCGCGACATCCTTGACTCGCAGACGGTTCCGGTGTTTCGGCTGACGGAGGTGTTCCGCCAGGGGGCGGGCAGCCGGATTGTGCAGAATGCCCATCGGGTGAATGCGGGCCTGATGCCGGAGGTGGGGGAAAAGGACGAGGGCATGACGGCCCGGAGCGATTTCTTCTTTGTCCGTGCGGAGGAACCGGAACGCGGGGTGGAGTTGATCCGTCGGCTGGTTCAGGAGGCGGTGCCGCGCCGCTTCGGCCTCAACCCGATGACGGATGTGCAGATTTTGACGCCGATGCAGAAGGGGGAATTGGGCGCTCGCCATCTGAACATGGCGCTGCAGGCGGCGTTGAATCCGCACGGGACGGATGTGGAGCGCTTCGGCTGGCGCTTTCGCGAGGGCGACCGGGTGATGCAGACGGAGAACGATTATGACAAGGACGTCTTCAACGGCGACATCGGCCGGATTGAAAGGGTGGACACAGGGGAACAGGAGCTGGTGGTGCGCTATGACGATAAGAAGGTGGTCTATGATTTCCAGGAGCTCGATGAGCTGACCCCGGCGTATGCGGTGACGGTGCACAAGAGCCAGGGTAGTGAGTATCCATGTGTGATTTTGCCACTGCACACGCAGCATTATGTCATGCTGCAACGCAATTTGCTTTACACAGGGATCACCCGGGGAAAGAGGCTGGTGATCCTGGTGGGGACGGAAAAGGCGGTGGCCCTAGCGGTGCGGAATGTAGAGGCCCGCCGGCGGCACACCACGTTGCAACGGCGGCTTCGGGAGGCGTTTGACGCGGAACGGCGGAGTTGACATCCGTTGTGCTTTGCGGGAAGAAAGGGGGAACTGGAAAGGAATCAATCATGAAGAGCAGGTTGTGGATTTGGGTGTTGGGTTGTTGTGCCGCGTGGGCGTCGGCCGGGGAATTGACATGGGAACTGCCGCCGATGGCGACGTGGACGGAGGATCCGAGCACAACGGTGACGTTGACGTGGGAACGGAAGGCCCCTGAAGGCATGCGGGTGGCGGTGGCGCCTGTTATTGAAGGCGCTGCGGCGGCTTTTTCAGAAGAACGGGGTGCGAGCCGCCGCCATGTGCAGACGTTTCGGGGCCTGAAGCCGAATACTCGCTATGCGTATGCCATTCGGGGCGAAAACGGCTACGAAGCGGAAGGCCGCTTTTGGACGGCTCCGGCGGATGGGCACACGCCGTTCCGGTTCATCCTCCAGAATGACCTGCAGGGCGGGCTGAGGGAAGAAGCGGCCCAGGCGGTTTCGGCGGCGGTGATTCAGGCGAACCCGGATTTTGTGCTTTCCACCGGCGATTTGGGGGATTCGCGCTATGCTCATGAGTATGCGGACGTGATCCACAGTTGGAAACAGTTTTTCACCCTCCTGGAAAAGGAGCTTTCCCTGTTTGTGTTCCAGCCGGTGGCGGGCAACCATGATGAGCCGGAAAATCCGGATTCCTTTTGGCACCGCCTGTTCGAGCTACCGGGCGATGGTCGCAACTACACGCTGGATGTGGGCCCGATCCGCTTCATCGGGGTGGATTCCTCCGAATTTGAAGTCCCGGCGCAGGTTCCCTGGCTGGCGCGGGAATTGCAGAGGGCGGCTTTTGATCCGGAGGTGACGTGGGTGATTCCGGCGTTCCACCGTCCGCCGTTTTCGGAAGGCGCACGGGGAGGGCAGGACATTGTGCGCGATTGGTGGGTGCCGTTGTTCACGAAGTATGAGGCGGATCTGGTGTTGTCCGGGCATGCCCATACCTACCAGCGGACGAAGCCGATTGACGGCGTGAATTACCTAGTGAGTGGCGGGGCGGGTGGCTATCTGTATGCGGTGGATCCCACGCATCCGACTATGGCGTTTGCCACAAGCGTGAATCATTTTGTGCAGTTCCATGTGGATGGCGGGGAAATTCGGCTGGAGGCGACGACGCCCGCCGCAGAGGTGTTCGACCGGGCGGCGTATGTGGCGCACCGTTACGTGCGGGTGGAGCCGGTGTTTCCGGTGCGTGGTGAATTATGCACCATTTGGTACAACCCGGAGGGCGGCCCGCTGGAAGGGGTGGAGGAGGTCTGGATCCACATCGGCCGCGATGAGTTCAACAACCTCCTGATGGATCTGCCCATGCAGAAGGATGAGGTGGCGGGGATGTGGAAGGCCACTTTCAAAGTTCCAGATTCCCCGCGGTGGAACCTGGCATTCTGCTTTTTTGAACCGAAGCGCGGCATCTGGCACAACAACCACAAGCAGAACTGGCAGGCGTTGCTTCAACGCGATTGGTGAGAGACCGCGCCAATGGAGCGGCTCGGCGGCGGCCGCCGCCGGGTCTCTTCATTAACTTGAAAGTAAAACGTTTTATTCCGGTGGGTGGTTGGTCAAGATTGGGTGAAACGGGTGATGAACCTGTTTTCGCCTTTTACAAAAGGGGAAAAGCTGTGATATCGTGGCCGGGTTCATCAACGGAGGTTTGTCATGATGAAAAGGTGGTCGTTTGGCCGTAGCGTGTTTGCCACGGCGTTGAGTTTGGGCATGTGGATGGGGGCGGTCGTTTCGGCTCAGGCCCAATGGTGCGGAAACAGCTATATTTACGTCGGCGCATCGACGTCCTCCGCCACATGGTATACCGCAGGCAATGCCTATGAACAGCCCGGCGGTTTTTTTGACGGCGCCGATTTGGGTGCCAACCTCTCCACCCTCCCGCTCGGCGGCGAGCTGGAAGTGTGGGCAGAGGGAAATTCCGCCACGGCGGAGCTGGGTTATTTGATTTCCGGCCCGGAAAGTGTGACGACCGCGCAGTTCATCGCCATGGCGAATACGGGCGCCGAGGGCAACAACCACAAGATGCAGGTGACCGCGCCTGTGGACGTGATTGCCGCGCATGAGCTTCCGGCGGGCGAGTACACCATTTCCATTTGGTTTCATTCGAGCGTGAGCGGGGGGCCAGCGGCGGGCGATGCATGGGATAGCAACGGCAGTTTGAATTACACCGCCCGGTTTTCCGTGGCGGAAACGACGGCGCCGAGGATCAATGTGTCGGGGGAGACCTCGGTTTCCATGCCGGAAAGCGGCCCGGCGGTTTTCAATGTGCAGTTGAGTGCGGCCAATGCCACGGCGGCGGCGTGGGGGGGCGAGCTGAAGAATGCGGCCGGGGCGACCGTGACGAATTGGTCGGCGCTGGGCGCCACGGGCACGTTCATCTGGCAAACGGCTATGGCGGGCAGCTGGTCGCTGGCGGTTACGGCCTATTCGGATGCGGCGGGAACGCTTGCCCTCGCCACCCGCACAGTGGCGTTGAGTGCATTGGAGGATTTGTCGAATCTGGGCACGCTCTGGCATTGCCCGACCAACAAGGAACCATGGACGGACGTCACGATGTGCCTGCCGCTTTCCCCTTCGGCGGGCAACACCATTTGGGTCCGCACGGGTAACTACCAGCCGAACGGCGATATGGCGGCCGGCCGGGTGTGGTATCGCTTCGGCGAGGATGGCGCGTGGGCGTCCACGAATTTGAGTTATGAAACCAGCACCGGCGAGCAGACGGAGATGGAAGACGGTCGGAATGTCTTCTGGATGGCGGGCATTCCCAGCGACGGCAGTGCGGCGGGCCAGTTCCTATATTACTATTTTGAGGTCGAATACACCGGCGAGAGTCCGCAGACCACCTATATGGGCATGCAGGCGGGCGATCCCAACATGTATGCGCTGCACAAGACCCAGGCGGCGGCGGAGGCCATGCCCTTCCAGCGGCGGTTTGCCGCAGAGGCGGGGACCGAACCCGGGTTCATCTGGCACGGTGGGAATTTGACGCGTGTGTCCGACACGGCGGTCCAGGTGTGGGTCAAAATCGGCTACATCAACGGCACCAACCGGTGGGCGGATGAGGTTAAACTGGAATATACCGTTGCCGACGAGCGCAGCGTGGCGGGCCGCCGCAGCGGCGTGAAGGCGCTCCGGCGCTCGGCACAGGCGGCCGTGCGTGCGCTGGTGAGCCCCACGGTGGTTCAAATGCGCTACAGCCATTCGGAGCCGGATCCCGGCGGACAGGGGGATGCCATGTGGTGGACGGCCACGATTGAAAATGCCGCCCTCACCGCGGAGACGGCCGTGTTGACGTATGAAATATATGCCCGTAAAACCACGGAGGCCGGAGGCACCGGCAACTGGCTACAGGCGGAATATACCGATGGCTCCACCGCCGGGGACACCTTTGAGTACCGGATGTTTTCCGAGGGTTCCGGCGCCCTTCAGATCAACGGTGTGAATGCCGACTACACAACCTCCAAATACTTTATCAACGAAGCGGACGAGAACGATTTCGTGACGTTCCACATCACCTATGCTGCGCCCAACGACGCGGAGGCGGTGGAGTTATTCACCAACCTCGGCCGCCGGGATTATGCGGATGTGGATGCAGACGGCGATGGCTGGCCGGACGGCCTAGTGCCGCCGGATGGCAACTGGATCACCGCCTCCAACAGCGCGGATGCCTATTGGCAGGCGATTCCCATGGCCAAGGGGGCGGGCGCCTATGAGAAAACGCTGCAGATTGACAAGTGCGGCGCCTACCGCATCACGGCCCGCTACCGCGCCCGCGGGCAGAGCACCTGGACGTGGTATTCCGATGGGCCAAACGGCATCCGCCTCCGCGACCATGCCGTGGTGATTTCGCCGCGCAAGGCCATGGAACAGACGATGTATGAGCTGAATGTGCTGACCACCAAGGCGACCACGCCGTATGAAGAGGGGCGGGGAACGTTTGACGATTTGGCTCGAAATATCCAGAGTGGGAACAAGGGCACGTTCAATGAGTTCAGCGTGGATTATCTCAACAAGCTGGGCGCCAACTGCCTGTGGTTCCAGCCCATCCATCCTTCCGGCGACAGCCGCGTGGAAGAAGATCCGGAGTTCCAGGACCGGTATTATCCGGGAAGCCCCTATGCCACGAAGAACTATTATGCCGTGAATAAATATATGTCCAAGGGCATGACGGAAGAGGCGTCCATGGCGGCTTTCATCCAGTTTGTGATGGCCTGCGACAAGGCGACGGTCTCCGGCATGACGCCGGACGACCGAAAGCTGGAAACCATCAACGTCATGCTCGACGGCGTGATGAACCACACCAGCTGGGACGCCATTTACGGCGCCGGCCTGGCCTTGGCCACGAACGGCCTTGGCGCGCTGGCCATGCAGGAACTGCAGACGGCCTACGGGGATATCGGCGCCCTCCAGCCGGGCGACCGGATTGCCACCACCGGCAAGCTGGGCATCAACTGGTATTCTTGGAACGAAGACTACGGCAAACCCGCCTCGGTTTACAACACGGCGCGGGACAACAACATCGGCGTGGCGCCGGAACGCGTGGATTTCGGCAAATGGGATGATGTGGCGGAGTTGTTTTATGGTGATTATTCCACCATGGTCCGCTGGGACGACCGTTCACCGGAAGGCGAACTCGGCCCCGAGACCAGCCGCGTGTACAACGAGGATGATGAGTATTATTACAATGGGCATTCCGACCGGGACCCCACCCCGATGCGGCCTGCCACCAAGCTGTTGTGGCGCTATATGGCCAGCTATCCGGAGTTCTGGATCAAGCAGACCGGCCATGGCGGGATCAACCGCCCCGGCGAGACGGATAGCGACGGCGTTTTGCTGGATGATTACGGCATCGACGGGCTCCGTTGCGATTATGCCCAGGGGTTGCCCTCCCAATTCTGGGAGTATGCCATCAACCGCACGCGTAGCTTCAAATGGAATTTCCTGTTCATGGCGGAATCGCTGGACGGCGGAAAAGTGGGGTACCGCTCGAACCGACACTTTGACATCCTGAATGAAAACATGGTTTTTCGTTTTACGCAGGACAAGGTGAGCACGCCGGAAGCATTCCAGGCCGCCTTGGAGGAACGTCGCGGGGCATATGGCGGAGGCCTCATCCTTCTCAACTTGACCGGCCATGACGAACCCATGCCGTTCGACGATCCGTGGGTGACGGCTTCGCGCTATGCCATGGTTTCCGCCATTGACGGCATCCCAATGATCTTCTACGGGCAGGAACAGTCCATCAGCCGCTACTATGAAGACGGGGAGATCGACAAATGGAAGGGATTCCACCGCTTCGAAAAGAACTTTGGCAAAATGATTCCTCACTTCAAAAAGTGGAACCAGATGTATGTTTGGAGCGATCCGGCCTATTCCGCAGGAGATGCGCGTGATTCCCGGGCCATGGCGCAATTTTACGGCCGGGTGAACCATGCCCGCCTGAACAGTGCGGCGTTGCAGGGCAAGAGCCGGTGGTTTCTCAACGACAACGAGCGGATCATGGCCGTGGCCAAGTGGGAAAAGTCCGGGGAGAACCCGAACCTGCAGGATGCCGTCTTTGCCGCCGTCCTCTTTGTGAACGAAGGAGAGAACGGTGCGACCGGCGCGGCCCAGACGTATGACATTTCCGCCTTTGCCGGCCAGATGGGCATCGAGAATCGCGAAGACCGGCTCTATACCGTCCGGAATCTGGCCGCCTCCAATCCAAATGCCTTTGTCTGGGAGGCCCCCCAGACCGGCGCGGCCATTTATGAAAACGGCCTCTTTGTCGGCTTTGCCGGCGTGGAGTCTGGCGAGAACGCCTGGAGTGACGGCGCGGTGGCGCAATATCTCAAGATCGTGGATGTGACGGATTATGCGGCCCCGGTGCTGGATGAGGTGGATGTGCCCACAGCATATGCCGGCTATGAAGTCGCCTTCGCCGTTTCCGCCCGCGGCGATGGACGGCCGCTGGTGGATGTGACGGGCGTGACGCCGACGGGAACAGACCATGTCTACACCAACGGTGTGTTGTCCTTCACGCCTGCGCGTGCCGGAACCTATGTCTTTACCTTCACGGCGCAGAACCGGCTCAACAACCGCTCCGTCACGAATGCCGTCCAAGTGGTGGTGCTGGAGGACCGACCGCCTGAGTATGAGGCACCGGTGTTTTCCGCCATCACGGTTCCCACCGGAAAACGTGTGGGAGAGGAAGTCTCCTTTGCCGTGGCCGCCTCCGGCAACGGCAACCCGGTGGTGTCGGTCCTCCGCGTGGAGCCTGCGGCAACGGAGTATGCCTTTTCCGCCGGGCGGCTCGTCTTCACGCCCGCCGTTGCAGGGGAGTATGCCTTCACCTTCCTCGCCCAGAATGCCGTCGGCGGCTTGTCCGCCACCGCCCAAGCCACGGTGAGCGTCCTGCCAGGCCTTCCGACGGCGGTGGAGATTTCGGACATCACCCTGCCTTCTTTTGCGTCCGGAGGCCAGGACTTCACCCTGACGGCGGTCTGCGCCAATCTTCCTCCGGGCCTGACCTCGGTGGAGGTGTGGACGGCGACGGCTCTTGTGGACGGCGGTTGGAATTGGGAGCACAGCCACGATGCGGCGGTTTCCGGCGATGTGATTACGGTGTCCCTCCCGGCGCGAGGCATTCAAATGATTTCAGTGGGTAAACCCGCCTATCTCCAATAAAGACGCGTGCCATGAAAAAGCAGACACCCCGGCAATTCTGAAGTTGCCGGGGTGTTTCTTTGGAGAGGGCAAAACGATCCGTTGGCGGAAGCCGTGGACGTGCTGTTAGGCTGGTTGGCTTGCTCAAGGTAAAACGTTTTACTTTTTTCTTGCCGGAAAGGATGGGGGGGAATACCGTCTGTCGAAAACTACGTTTGCCCACAAAGGAAAGACATGCTTGATTTGATATTTCTCTTAATGCTGAGTGCCGTCGGCATGCTGGTGTGGGATTGCATTGAGGTTGGAAAAAATGATGCCGCCAATCTCATCAATGGGGTGTTCGGCGCTCGCATCCTCTCCCGCCGCTTGGCCGTCTGGCTGGCCGGGGCGGCCGTGGTACTGGGGGCCCTGTTCTCGTCGCCGGTGATGGAAACCGCACGGAAGGGGATTTTCGACCCGGGGCAACTACAGATTCAGCAGGCCATGATCGTGTATGTGGCCGTATATATTGTGGATACGGCCTTGTTGCACGCCTATTCCGCCTACGGCATGCCGGTCAGCACCACGGCTTCCTTGATCTTTGAGCTGGTGGGGGCGGCGCTGGGCGTATCCTTTTCTCTAGGCATCGTCCATTGGGAAAAAGTGGGCGCGGTCTTGAATGCAATCGGGGTGTCCATCCTGCTCAGCGGAGTGGCAGGGTTCCTCATCCAGCGAGTCTTCCGTGCCGCCATCCAGGATGAGGACACCAACCACATGCGCGTTTTGCTCCATGGACCATGGGTGGCGGGGTTGATGCTGACTTGGCTGGTGTGGTTCATGGTCCTGAAGGGGATGCGTGCGGTGACGCCGGTGGCCGCATTGGGCGCTTGGGCGATCAACCATCTGGGCACGGTGGGGTTCCTGCTGGTGACGTGGGGCGTTCTGACGCTGGTACTGCATTTGTTGCTGACGGTGTTCCAGGAGAGGCTGAGCCGCCGTTTATTTAGCGGCTTGGCCGTCATCGGCATGCTCTGCCTGGCGTTTGCCTTCGGGCAGAACGATCTGGCCAACGGCGCCTCGCCGGGGCTGTCGGCTTTCTGGTTGTGGAAGAATGCAGAGGCCGGGACCGGATTGGCCAGCGGCTTGCCGATTCCTGTCTGGTTGCTGGCCATCTGTGGTTTGCTGATGGTGCTGGGCATGAACACCAAAAGCGCGCAGCGGGTGACGCGTGCGGCGGTGAACACGGGAAGCCAGTTCGACCACATTGCTCTCTATGCGCCGACCTGGTGCCGGGCCCTTGCACGGGTTTTTCTCCGTAAACGCCCCGAGGTGCCCGAACTGGCTCCACCTCCGCACCTGAACGACCATGGAAAGCGGGTGCATTTCGACCCGCTCCGCGCCGCCGTCATCATGTCGGTGAGCGCCAGTGTGATTGCGTTTGCTTCCAGCAACGGCTTTCCGGTCTCCACCACCTATGTCACCTTTGCCGCCGTTGTGGCGACGGGCATGGGCGACCGCACCATGGCCCGCGGGGATGCCGACTTGAAGATCGGCCGCGCCATCTGGGTGGTGTCCAGCTGGGTGTTCGGCAGCGTGATCGCCATGGCGGGCGCCGCCCTGGTGGCCTGGGTGTTGCTCAAGCTCGGTGGATTCGGGCTGATGATCGGGTTGGGCGGCAACATGGTTCTTCGGGCGTATGTGCGCCGCCGGGCGGACCAGCATGAAGTCCTCTACCACCCGAAGGTCTCGCGGGAGGAGGCATAGCCCGTACGCCGGATGTGGCGCCGTTCGAAACCAGCTCCATGGAAACGCTAAAGGAAAAAGTGGCTCGGGTGGTGAAGGAGGCTGTGGAGGTGGTGCCGTATGATCCGGCTTGGCCCCTCCGCTTCGAAAAGGAAAAACGCCATCTGCAGAACCTGTTTCCGGCGGACTGGATCCGGCGGATCGAGCATTTCGGCAGTACGGCCGTTCCGGGGCTGTGCGCCAAGCCGATTGTCGACATGCTGGTGGAGGTGCGGAGCCTAGAGATGGTCCGGATCCAGATGGCGCCGGTCCTCGAAAAGGAAGGCTACGATTATTTCTGGCGACCGTCTTTCGGGGACGCCGGCCCGCCGTATTACGCTTGGTTCATCAAGCGGGATGCCGCCGGAAAACGGACGCATCATCTGCATATGGTGGAAGCCCACTTCGAGCATTGGGAGCGTCTGGCTTTTCGAGATTATATACGGACCCATCCGGATGTGGCGGCGGAATATGGCCGCTTGAAGCAACGGCTGGCCATGGAATTGAAACAGGACCGTGCGGCATATACCCACGCCAAAGGAGAATTCATCCAGCGGGTGAGTCGGCTGGCGCGGCGGGGAACGTTCGATGGAGCATAGGCCCAGCCCGTCTATCCGGAGGCGTTACAGAACCTGGTGGATGGGTTGTCCGGCAAGATAGGCTCGGTAATTCTCCGCCGCCATGTGGATGAGGCGATTCCGGGCGGCCTTCGTTGCCCATGCCAGATGGGGAGTGATCCAGCAGCGAGGGGCGGAAAGAAGGGGATTGTCCGGTGCCGGGGGTTCGGTGGAAAGCACGTCCACGGCTACCGCCGCCAGACGATGGTTCTTCAAGGCCTCCGCCAGATCCTGCTCCACCACCAACGGGCCCCGGGCGGTGTTCAGAAGAATGGCGGAGGGCTTCATTTGCCGCAGGCGTCCCGCGTGAACCAGTCCTTCGGTTTCCGGCGTGAGCGGACAGTGGAGGGAAAGCACGTCACTTTCGGCAAACAGACGGTCCAGGGAGACATATTCCACGCCCTCGGGAGGCGGAAGGGTGGTGCGTTGGCGGTGAACCAGCACCCGCATACCGAAGCTGGCGCCGATGCGGGCCACCGCTTGTCCAATTTGTCCGAAGCCAACCAATCCGAGTGTCTGTCCGGCCAGCTCCAGCAAGGGCGTGAGCCGGTAGCTGTAATCCGCATGGGCCGCCCAGCCGCCCGCATGGGCATCCGAAGAATGCCTGGCCACTTGGTTCGTGCATTCCAGCAACAGGGCGAAGGTGTGCTGCGCCACGGAAGGCGTGCTGTAGCCGGGCACATTGGTGACAATGAGGCCTCGCTCCCGAGCGGCTTTCAGATCAATGGTGTTGTATCCCGTGGCTAGCACCCCCACGTATTTCAGGCGGGGGGCGCTGCGGATGGTGGCGGCCTTCAGCACGGCTTTGTTCAGCATGACGGCTTCTGCATTTCCAATCCGCTCTAGGACTTGTGCAGGCGGGGTCCGGTCGTATACCGTGCACTCCGCCAAGGCGTTCACGGGCGCCCAGGAAAGGTCCCCGGGGTTGGTGGCGTAGGCATCCAGAATGACCAAGGTGGGTTTTTGCATGCGCCGAGGGTAGGCCATCCGGCCGGAAAATTCAAGCGGCGGCACCCCACGGCGCACGGCAAAAAAGTGATGTGGGCCGGGAGGTTACTCTTGCGCCCGCTCCTACAATGGGGGATACTCGCACCATGAAGCGGTTTCAGCAGTTGGCGGTGTTTTGTGCAGCGATGGCATGGGTCGGATGCCTGTGGAGTGTGCAACCGGCGTGGGCGGGATCCTATGTGTTGGGCTGGGGGAATAACAGCGCTTTCCAAGCCGCCCCCACGCCCACCAATGTGTTCTCCGGAGCCTCCGCCGTGTCGGCCGGATATTGGCACAGCATGGTATTGAAGGACGGCCGCGTATTTTCTTGGGGGGACAACACCTATGGCCAGACGAATGTTCCCTTGCAGGCCCAGAGCGATGTTTTCGCCATTGCCGGCGGCGGCGTGCTGGGCATGGCCCTGAAAGATGGCGGCGTCGTGGCATGGGGTGCGGCCACCGGCGCGACGGATGTGCCGCAGGCCGCCCATTCGGACGTCACCGCCATTGCCGCTGGATGTTACCATGGCCTGGCGCTGAAAAACGGCGGCCTGTTGGCATGGGGCGACTTGAATGAAGACCGCGGACAGTTTACGGTGCCGACCCATCTCCAAAGTGGCGTGGCGGATATGGCGGCGGGGCAATATTTCAGCGTGGCACTCACCACCGCCGGTGGCGTGGAGGTTTTCGGCATCGAGGCCGACGATGCGGAAGCATACGGCATTCGGGATGTTCCGCCGGAATTAAGCAGCGGCGTGAGCGCCGTGGCCGCCGGACCGTATCATGCGCTCGCCCTCAAGGATGGCGGCGTGGTGATGTGGGGTTTTAATGCCACCAATGGCGCGGTGCCGGTGGAGGCCATGAGTGGGGTGAGCGCCATTGACGCAGGATATGATTACAGTGTGGCTCTCAAGGAAGACGGTCAGGTGGTCCTGTGGGGGGAATCCGTCGGTTTGTTCCAGCTGGAGGAAATGCCCTCGGCCCTGTCGGCCGGCGTCATCCAGATTTCCGCCGGCTACGGCCATTGCCTGTCCATCGGTCTCGGGTTGCCGCCACGCTGGATCGGCGATTATTTTCCGCAGTACATCAATCCCGGTTATTCCTACACCGGCAACATGAACGTCACCGGCGATCCCGCGGTGGTTTATTCCAAAGTGGGGGATTGGCCCGCATGGTTGACCTTGAATCCGGCATCCGGCGTGGTCGGCGGTCGGGCCCCGGACACCTTGGGGATGGTTTCCATTTCCATTCTGGCCTCCAACCTATACGGTTCGATGGTCCGCTCGTACTCCTTCCAGATCACGGACATGGTGCTGGAGCCTCCCTCCTTCATCACGACCAACCTGCCGGACGGGGAAATGTATGAAGAATACTGGCAGCAACTGGAAGCCTCCTATGCGCCGGTCTTCAGCGTGGTGGAAGGCGAAGGAAGCGGCCTTCCGCCGGGATTGGTTCTCACGGCCGAGGGCGTGCTGAGCGGCACACCGTCGGAAACGTATGAATCCTTCTTCCTGATTCGTGCGGCCAACGACGTGGGCGCCGTGACCCAGGTCTTCAACATGGTCGTGGCCGAACCATCCCGTGCGCCCGCCTTTGCCACGCAAAGCCCCCTGCCCCCCGCCACCAACGGCATGTCCTATATCCTGCAAATGGCCGCCGACAAGGGAGCCGCCTTCAGCCTGAGCGCTGGCGCCCTGCCGGAAGGCCTGAGCATGGGAGCTACCGGACAGATCAGCGGTACGCCGACTCAATACGGGCGGTTTGGCTTTACCATCCGGGCTTCCAACCAAGTCGGTGGAACGTCCAGCAACTTTATCTTGGAGGTGTACAGCGCGCCAGTGTTCATCACGACCAGTCTGCCTGCTGGTGATATGGGCGTGGCGTACTCCGCCGACATTGTGGCGCAGGGGCATCCCGCGCCCACCTTCGCCGTCTCCTCCGGTGCGCTACCGGGTGGATTGTCCTTGGCTTCGAATGGCATAATCAACGGCATGCCGACGGCGGAGGGCACCTTCCGCTTTACGGTTCAGGCCACCACCTTCCCCAGCGGAACCGCCACCCGCGAATATCACCTCACTATTCATAATTGGCTCCCCGCCTACTTCACGGAACTGCGCTCCACCAATGAAGCCGTGCATATGGGTTGGACCAATCCCAATGCCGCCGGCCATACCCGTTTGTGGATGAGCACCAATCTCGTCACACTTCCCGAGGAGACGAGGTGGACGAATCTGGGCGTGCAGACTTCCCCGTTTGTGGTCACCAACATTCCGAGCCACAAGGTGTTTTTCTACCGCCTGACGGTCGAGCCGTGAGGCGGCTGTCTCCATGTTGCGCAAGGAGCGGCCGGAAAAAGAATCTTTTGTTTGCCGTGGCCGGAAGTTTGGCCTTGTTGGCGGGATGTTCCAGCTTGCCGTGCCATACCCTTTGCCAATACTCTCTTCCGCCCGGCCGCTCCGGAGAGGGGCGTGCAAGGGGGGAGCTCTCCGTCGGCTGGCTCCAGAAACGGGACTGTTTTGGCTTGGGAAGTGTGGCCGGGGAGTCCGGCACGGTTTTGCTGGTGGACCGCGAAGCCTGGAAGCTGAAAGGGGATGGACATGCCGTCCGCCTCCCGGCGGAAGAGTCTCTCCCGTTTGCTCTGCTGTGCCGGTTTGAAGCTGGAAAACCGACTGCCGTACCTTTGGGCGGTATGACCCGGCAGGATATTGAAAACCAGTTGGCCGCCATGGCGGCCGGTGCGGCGGAGGCCTATGCCGTTCGAATTGATGGCCGCTTTCGGATGCTGGAGCTCAGTAACGGATCTCCCGAAGACTGTCCGTATGTGGAAGCGGCTCCCGGCCGTGCCCCGGAAGCCTCCACGCTGGAGAATGTGGACGGCACCTTGATCGGGTTCCGGATTCCAGCCTTTTTGGACAGCCTTCAGCCCGCCGGCACCCACTTTCATTTCATCCGTCGGGATCGTGCGAGGGGAGGGCATGTGCTGGCCTTTGAAATGCTCACTGGTTCCATCTGGCTACATCCCATGAACATGTTGCAGATGCAATGGCCTGCCCATGCCGGAAGCCTTTCGGTGCCGCCCGGGATGGGCGAAAGCCCTTAATCCCGCACCGGAGGCGGTGGGGAAAAGGCGTCAAACAGGCGCCGCCATGCTTCAGAATCCTCGAAGGGAGGGAAGGCCTCCATAAGCAGGGCGCTCACGCGGGGAAAAGAATCGGGAACCAGCAGAAACCCGGCGATGGGGGCCGAGCCCTCTTCAGGGCTTCGCCACAACTGTAGCACCACGGGAGAATCATCCATACGGCCGAGCAGATAAGGCGTTTCAATCACAACCGGCGGTAGCAGGCGCTCTCCCGCACGAAGGGAAACCGGCGCGAGGGAAAACCGGGCTAGGTCGTCATAGGCCACCGGCTCCCGGGTGCGGAAGAGTTCCCACGATCCATCGGCCGTCCGGCGTTTGCGAAGGAGCATGCCCCGTTCGCCGGGAGCCATTTGGTCCGGCTGCATGTCCCCGCGCCAGACCAGCATGCCGTTTCGCTTTTGCACCGCCTTTGTTTTCGTATCCACCGGCACAACCACCATCGGCGGCAGGGGCCGGGAATCCGGCACGAAGGAAAGGTCGGCCGCCTGGGCGGCGGCGGTGACGTGCTTCTCTGTGGAAAGAAAAACATCCGTTCCGGCCAAAAGCTCGGGGGAAAGGGGAAGGACGGCGGCCGTGGCTGAAAAAAGGCCATGAGCCCCCAGCCAGGCCATGCAGAGGCGGATGAATCGGAGCCGCCGTGCCGTCACGGCCTACTCCTTCGGGGCATGATGGGCCAGTTGCAGGAATTCATTCCGGGTGGCGGCCGAATCATGAAAGCTGCCCAACATGGCGGACGTCACCATCCGGGAATTCTGTTTTTCCACCCCGCGCATCATCATGCACAGATGCCGTGCCTCCAAGATGACGCCAACGCCTTCCGGCTGCAAGGTATCCATGAGCGCCCGGGCAATCTGATTGGTCAGGCGCTCTTGAATTTGGAGGCGGCGGGCATACACATCCACCACCCGGGCCAGCTTGCTGATGCCCACTACGTTGCCCCTTGGAATATAGCCGATGTGAGCCACGCCGAAAAAAGGAAGCAGATGGTGTTCGCACAGGGAATACAGCTCGATGTGGCGGACAATCACCATGTGGTTGGATTCCACCTCGAACATAGCAGAGCGAAGAAGCGCCTCCGGGTCTTGGGCATAGCCCCGGGTCATATATGCCCAGGCATCGGCCGTCCGGCGGGGGGTGCC